>DATLZJ010000201.1:0-6889 GCA_035574055.1 Caldilineaceae bacterium | reverse complement strand
CGCAGGCTTCCAGCAAGGGCAGGAGGTCATCTTCGATCTTAAAGACTTCGCCCTTTGGCCCGCGGCCAAAGGAGGGCGGGTCGAGGATGATGCCCTGGTAGCGGTTGGCGCGGCGGGCCTCGCGCCGCACAAACTTGAGGGCGTCATCTACGAGCCAGCGGATGGGCCGCTCGGCCATATGGCAAAGCTCGGCGTTGCGCCGCGCCCAGTCCACGATGCCCTTGGCCGCGTCCAGGTGGACGAGATGGGCGCCGGCCTGGCTGGCGGCGAGGGTGCTGCCGCCGGTATAGGCGAAGAGGTTGAGCACGTGGAGGTTCCGATGGTTGGTGCGGCGCAGCCGGTCGCGAATCACCCGCCGCAACCAGTCCCAGTTGTCGGCCTGCTCCGGAAAAAGGCCCAGATGGCCGAAGTCGGTCAGCCGGATGCGCAAGAAGAGATGGTTGAAGAGCAGGTCGAACTCGCGCTTGACCTTGCTTTGCCACTCCCAGGCGCCGCCGCCGGAGGCATCGCGGATATAGATAGCATCCGCCCGCTGCCAGGCCGCGGCGGGCAGCCGGGGACGCCAGATGGCTTGGGGCGCAGGGCGAACCAGCGTGTAGGGACCCACGCGCTCGAGCTTGCGAGCGTCGCCGGAATCGAGCAATAGATAACCTTCGCCGGTAGGCTCAGGATTGGGAGAACGGTCTCGGTTGCTCATGGGGAGAGTGTAGCATGGAATGGCAGGCAGGTGAAGCAAACGACCAGGAGATAGAGCTGAATCTCGAACTGCTCGCCCAAGCGGAAGAACAGGCCCATGTTCGCCGCGCCATCATGGAGCAGATCGCCGCGCCCGCGGCCTATGCGCTGGTCGAGGTCAATAACGGGTCGGCGGCGGTGGGGTCGGCGGTTGTCGAGGCCGGATGGGTAGGGCTGTTCAACATTGGCGTCGCTCCCCAGGCGCGCCGGCAGGGCGCGGCGCAAGCGGCCATGCGGGCGCTGCTGGCGTGGGCAGCCGCCGAGGGCGCGACCAGGGCCTATTTGCAGGTGATGCTGAACAATGGGCCTGCGCTGGCGCTCTATACACGGTTGGGTTTTGTCACTCAATACCATTATCACTATCGCGAGCAGCCACGATAGGCGTTATACTATAGGCATTTCCGGTCGGCGTGCGATTTTAGCCTATCTATTGCGGCGAATTGAGCGCGGCTAATGGGTGCGGCTGTCTGTTCCGGTTGTCCCCATGCCCACCACGCCCACCGGCTCGCTGCGTCCACCGCAGATGACTAGCGTATCAAGTGAAAATCTGCTAGCAAGGATGGGAGATCGTGCATCCAAGCGCAAACGAGGAGAGCGCAAGTAAGAAGGCGCCAATGGGTGGACGGCTGGCCGTCTACCGGCGTCTGCTGGGCTATCTCCGCCCCTACTGGCGCCAGGCAGCGCTGGCCTATGGGGCGATGTTGCTGGCAACGTTGTTGAACTTATTAGTGCCACAGATTATCAAACAGGCGATTGACCAAGGGCTGGCCGCCGGCCAGGCGCGGGCGCTCTTTTATGCCGGCGGGCTGATCCTGCTGATTGCGTTGGTGCGCGGCGGCGTGGCCTTTGCCCATCGCTTCTACGGCGAATGGCTGACCCACCGGATCGCCTATGACCTGCGCAATCACTTCTACAACAGTGTCCAGAGCCTTCCCTTTGCCTTCCATGACCGCGCCCAGACGGGCGATCTGATGAGCCGCGCCACCAGTGACATCACCGAAACCGAGCGCTTTACCGGAATCGGTTTGCTGGAGCTGATAGCGACCAGCCTGCTGATCGTGGGGGTCAGCGTCGCCATGTTGCGCGAGAGTGTGACGCTGGCGTTGATTGTGATGGGGCCGCTGGCTGTGCTGGTGGCGACGGCCATCTATTTCGGCAACACCATCCGCCCCCTGTTCCGCAGGATTCAGGAGCAGATGGGGGTGCTTTCCTCGACCATGCAAGAGAGCATGACCGGCATCGGTGTGGTCAAGGCGTTTGCGCGCGAGCCGCATGAGCTGGAGAAATTCGAGAAGGAGAACCAGCTTTGGTTCGTCCGGCGCTATGAATCCATCAAACTGTGGGCCAACTACTGGCCTACCTTTACCTTTATTCTGGCGACCAGCATCTTGCTGTTGCTCTGGTTTGGCGGGCCGGCAGCCCTGCGCGGGAGCATCACGGTCGGCTCGCTCTTTGCCATGATCTCCTATGTGCTGATGCTCAACGCGCCGGTGTCACATCTGGGCTTTCTGGTGAATATGGCGGCGACGGCGGGCGCGAGCGCCGGGCGAGTCTTTGAGATCATTGATACGCCTAATGAGGTGGAGGAAGCGCCCGATGCGATTGAGCTTGAGCATGTGCGGGGCGAGGTCGTCTTTGAGCGGGTGAGCTTCGCCTATAGCGCCGGGCGCAGCACCCTGGAGGAAATCAGCTTTGAGGCCAAGCCGGGACAGGTGGTGGCGCTGATCGGCCCCACCGGCTCCGGCAAATCCACCATCATCAACCTGATCCCAAGATTCTATGACCCCACATCGGGCCGGGTGCTGATTGATGGGATGGATGTCCGCAGATTGAAGCTCAAGAGCCTGCGCCGCCAGATCGGCATCGTGCTGCAAGCGCCCTTCCTCTTCAACGCCACGATTGCCGAGAATATTGCCTATGGCCGGCCCAATGCGCCCATGAGCGAAATCGAGGCCGCGGCCAAGGCGGCGGCTGCCCATGACTTCATCATGAGCTTTCCGGCTGGGTACCAGACCATGGTAGGCGAGCGCGGCGTTACGTTGAGCGGCGGCCAGAAGCAGCGCATCGCCATTGCGCGCGCGATCCTCTGCAACCCGCGCATCCTTGTCCTGGATGACTCGACCAGCAGCGTAGACACCGAGACCGAACACCTCATCCAGCAGGCGCTGGCGGTCCTCATGGAGGGGCGCACAACCTTTGTCATTGCCCAGCGGCTGCTGACGCTCAAGAGCGCGGACATGATCCTGGTGCTGGACAAAGGGCGGATCATCCAACGGGGTACCCATGAGGCGTTGTTGGCTGAGGGCGGCCTCTACCGGGAGATTTACGATTTGCAGCTTAAAGACCAGGAAGAGTTCAAGGCCACTCAACAGAACATGCCGGCTTGGATGGCGAGCGCGCCGGCTTCACACCAGACGCGGAGCTAGAAGGATTCGACGCTATGGCGAACAACTCATCGGCAACCGAGACCAGGCCCGCCGCGAAGCCGGCCCAACCGGCGGTGAATAGACCTGTCAGATATACGCCGCCAACGTCGTCGGCTGCCGTGATCCCCTGGCGGTTGGGACCCTTTGGGCGGCGGGCCAGCGCCGAAGAGGAGGAACGCCGCGTTCGGGAAGAGAAGATCCGCGACCTCTTGCCCGATGAAGAAGAAGACACCATCGGCAAAGCCTATGACGCGCGGCTGTTGGGCCGGCTGCTCACATACCTGCGTCCCTATCGGGCGCGCACCATTGCCGCCGTGGTCTCGATGGCCGTCTCTTCGCTGATGAGCGTGGCTGCGCCCTGGCTGATTGGCCGGGCCATTGATGACGGCATCCGCGCCGGCTCGCTGGCGGCGTTGCGCTGGTGGACCGTCGCGTTCATCGTCGCCGCGGTGGTGGAGCTAATCACTAACCGGCAGCGTATCGCGCTGATGGCCTATGTAGGCACCAAGATTGTGGCGGACCTGCGCAGCGAGCTGTTCGGCCATCTGCACCGGCTGTCGTTGAGCTTCCACAACAATTACAGCGTCGGTCGCCTCATGAGCCGGCTGATCAGCGATGTCGGCGTGCTCCAGGACTTTGTTACCTGGTCCATCACCGGGTTGGCCCGGTCGGGCTTTGTCCTGCTGGGCATTATCATCGCGATGCTGACCATGAACTGGCGGCTGGCCTTGGTGACCTTTGCCGTCGTGCCGCTGATGGTGCTGCTGACCAACTACTGGCGCAAGCATGTGCGCAGCGCCTACCGGGCGACGCGTACCCGGCTGTCGCTCATCAACGGCTACCTCAACGAATCCATCTCCGGCATCCGCGTTACTCAGAGCTTTGCCCGCGAGGAGGTGAACCGGCGGCACTTCGACGACCTGAATCGCTCCTATTTTGACGCCAATGTACAGGCGACCACCTTGACGGCGATCTTCTTCCCCGGCGTAGACTTTATCGGCTCGCTGGCGACCGCGCTGGTGGTGGGGGTCGGCGGGTGGCTGGTGGTGGGCGACCTGCTGACCGCGGGGACGCTGGTAGCCTTTGTGCTGTATGTGGAGCGTTTCTTTGAACCGATCCGCGAGCTGGCGCAACGCTATAACACCTTTCAGGCCACCATGGCCGGCTGCGAGCGCATTTTCTATCTGTTGGACCAAAAGCCGGAGATCGAGGACAAGCCCGGCGCGTACCCGTTGCCGCCCATCCGTGGGGCCGTGGACTTTGAACAGGTCACCTTCCACTATAAGAAGGAAGAGCCGGTGCTGCGCGGGATCAACTTGCATGCCCGGCCTGGCGAGCGGATCGCGCTGGTGGGGGAGACCGGCGCCGGCAAGAGCACGGTCATTCGCCTGATCGCCCGCTTCTTTGACGTGAGCGGCGGCGCGGTCAAGATTGACGGCCATGATGTGCGCGATGTGACCCAGGCAAGCCTGCGCTCGCAGTTGGGCATCGTCCTGCAAGACCCGTTCCTCTTCAAGGGCACCATTGCCGACAACATCCGCTATGGACGGCTGGACGCCACGGATGAGGAGGTGCAGGCCGCAGCGGAAGCTGTGGGCGCCCACAGCTTCATCAGCCGCCTGCCCGATGGTTACCAGACCGATGTGGGAGAGAACGGCGTCAACCTCAGCGGCGGCCAGCGCCAGTTGATCTCCTTTGCCCGCGCGCTGCTGGCCGACCCGCGCATCCTGATCCTGGACGAGGCGACCAGCAGCGTGGACACCGCTACCGAAAAGATCATCGAGCAGGGAGTAGAGCGGCTCATGCAGGGTCGCACCTCATTTGTCATCGCTCACCGCTTGAGCACGATTGTGCGGGCCGACAAAATTGTGGTGATGGACAAAGGGCAGATTGTGGAGGAGGGACGCCATGAGGAGCTGTTGGCGCGGCGCGGCCGCTACTACAATCTCTACACAATGCAGTGGGCAGCGCAGATGGAGCCGGCCTTCAGCCGCAATTGAGCGGCTTTGCAGCCAGATCAGGCAACTCTGGTATTTTTGGCACAGTATTTCGGCGATAGCACGCTAGCATAGACACGGGCGGCGCGCTGGCGTCGCCGTGACAGCCGTCGAATGATAGAGTGAGCAGGCCCTACACCTGCCCATCGAGGAGCGCCATGACCCTTGAGACCTTTTTCCTGAGCGCGCCGCTCAAGCCGGCGGCGTTGCACATCCCCGATGGCTTTCTAAGCACCTGGGTTGCCATCGCCGGCTGGGTGGTGGCTGTGCTTGTCATTGCGGTTGCCCTGCGCCAGAGCCGCGCGCAGTTGGGTGAGCGCCAGATTCCGTTGTTGGGCGTGATGGCCGCCTTTATCTTTGCCGCCCAGGCCATCAATTTTCCGGTGGCCGGGGGGACCAGCGGCCATCTGCTTGGCGGCGCGCTGGCCGCCATCGTGCTAGGCCCGTGGGCGGCGCTGCTGGTGATGGCGTCGGTCATCGGCTTACAGGCGCTCCTGTTTCAGGATGGCGGGCTGCTGGCGCTGGGCTGGAACATTGTCAATATGGGGGTGCTGACCGCCTTCACCGGCGCGCTCCTGTACCGGCTGGCGCGCCGGCTTTTGGGGCCAAGCCGCACCAGTATCATGGTCGCCGGGGTGGTGGGCGCGTGGTTGTCCGTGGAGGCCGGCGCCATTGCGACTGCGCTGCAATTGGCCGTATCCGGGACGGCCCCGCTGGGCATTGTGCTGCCGGCGATGGCGGGCGTCCATGCCTTGATCGGCGTGGGCGAGGCGCTCATCACAGTCGGCGCACTGCTGCTGCTTGCCGCCTCCCGGCCCGATTTGCTGGTGATGGGTGAACAGGCGCCGGGCACCCGCGCCGCTGGTTGGGTGGCGACGGGCCTGCTGGCGGCGCTGGTCGTCGCCGGACTCTCATTTTTGGCCTCGCCGGCGCCGGATGGGCTGGAGCGGGTTGCAATGGATTCCGGCTTCATTGACGCAGCCCTAGACCCGCTCTTCCAAGTGCTGCCGGACTATACCATACCCTTTATCGGCCATGAGACCCTCGCGGGCGTGACCGCGGTGGTCCTGGGGACGGTGCTGGTCTTTGCGCTGGTCATTGGTCTCGGCCGCGCCTTGCGTCGCCCGCCGGTCAGCCGGTAGATGCCCCGCGGGCGGCAGGAAACGGGGTCACTGTGTATTTCCAAGTCGAGGATCGCTTTCGCAAGCGAGACTCTTTCCTGCACCGGCTTGACCCGCGCGCCAAAGTGGTCATTGCGCTTGGGTTGATCCTGACCTTGAGCCTGTTGCCCATCGGCGCGTTTGCCCGCTACGCCGCGGTCTGGCTGGCCGTGCTGGCCGGCGCAGCGTGGGCGCGGGTTGGGCCAGGCTACGTGCTGGCCCGTTCCTTTGTGGCCTTGCCCTTTGTGCTGGCCGTGGTGACGCTGCCGTTCACGACGCCCGGTGAGATCATCGCACGGGCGCCCTGGCTCGGCTGGCCGGTGACTCTGGAGGGGACGCTGCGCGCGGCGAGCATTGTGGCGAAGTCCTGGGTATCGGTGCAGGTCGCGATCTTGCTGGTCGCCATCACATCGCTGCCCGACCTGCTCTGGGGCCTGCGGGCGCTGCGCGTGCCTGCGCCCTTGATCGCCATCGTCAGCTTTATGTACCGCTACCTCTTTGTGCTGGCTGAGGAGACGCAGCGGCTCTTGCGGGCGCGAGCCGCGCGCAGTGCAGCGCGCGGCGGGCGGCG
>DATLZJ010000200.1:0-6477 GCA_035574055.1 Caldilineaceae bacterium | reverse complement strand
CCGGCTCTCGGCCAAGATAGACCGGCGTCGAGCGATAGTTCCAGCCGCATTCGCCTTCGACAAAGAGGTGGAGCCGGTGGCGGCCTGCCAGGTCGGGCGGCGGCGTCCAGGTGAAGCGATAGCCGGAGCGCCGGTAGGCGTCGCCGTGGGCGGCGGCCAGATCAGGCCGGTCCAGCGGGTAGCTGGCCGTGCCCAGCTCATGGGCAGGGTCGTCCAGATGATCCAGATAGACCGCCACCCGCCGGACGCCTTGGTCTGGGGCGCGCTGGCTGACGGCCCAGCCGGCAATTTCGACCGGCCCGCGGATGAGCGTGTTGGGCCGGGGGGAATCCACGACGATGAACAGGTCCTCGTCGAGCAGCCGGGCGGCGGTGCGCGGCCCCTTGGCGGCGCGCACGATGGCGCGCGTTCCGTCGTAGACCGTCGCCAGTTCTGCCTGGGGAAAGCCGGCGGCGCGCACAGTGGCGAGGAAATTGGCGACCGTCGGCACCCACCAGTTCGTCGGGTCGTCCTCCAGCCCGCTGTCTTCCTGGAAGGCGGCCAGGTTCAGCCCGGCAAAGGCGGCGGGCGGCAGCACTTCCGACTCCAGCAGGGCCATCTCTTTGGTGACCGCGGCAATTCGCTCCAGCGCGGCGACGGGTTTTTTGAGGTGGTAATAGACGCCGAAGCAGAAGACCAGGTCGAAGAGGCCGAGCCGGGCCGGGTCCAGGTCGTAAACACTCATCTGGTGGAACTGGACGCGCGAGCCGCGCAGCTCGTGGGCCAGGAAGAAGCCCCGGCGCGGCCAGGCGTCAATCGCCGTCACCTCCGCGCCCCGCTCTTCGGCCAGAAAGGAGAAGTAGCCGTCGGCGGCGCCAATGTCGAGGACGCGCTTGCCGCGCAGGTCGGCGGGAATGGGAAAATAGGCGGCGCGGCGCGGCATGTCCGACGGCCCGCTTGAAAAGACGCCCGGCACGATCTCGTAGCGGTGAAACCACTGCACCGCATCTACCCGGCGTTGAATCTCCTCCAGGCTCATTCCCCTCGCCCAATCCGGTTTAGGCGGCGGCCGCTGCGCCAGGGGCACCGGCCCTACTGCCCAGGATACGCTATGGCAAGTATACTCTACGGCAGGCCCTGGCCCCAAGATAGGCTGAGAGCAGCCATCGGAGCGGCGGTAAGGATACCGCCGCTCCTGAAAGCGATATGGAGAGAGTTACAGGTATTGAAGGGGATAGAACATGCTGGTTCAAGCCGCCAAACAGATTGCCCGGCAGTGGGTTCTGGAGCAGGCGCGCCATCTCCCCGGTTTGGTGGGCGCGTTCTATGCCGGCTCAACGGCCTGGCTCGCCGATGAGGCCGACTTGCCCGCAACCTCCGATCTTGACATTATGGTGGTGCTGGATACGCCCCGCGCGCCGGAGAAGCCGGGCAAATTTCGCTATCGGGATGTGCTGCTGGAAGTGACTTACCTCTCCGCCGAGCAGTTCCAATCGCCGGAGCAGATTTTGAGCCATTACCATCTGGCGCCCAGCTTCAGCAGAGCTGGCCTCATTCTGGACCCCTCAGGCCGGCTGGCGCACCTCCAGCAGACGGTGGCCCGAGACTTTGCCAAGCGCCCCTGGGTGGTCCGGCGGTGTCTTCAGGCAAGGGACACAGTGCTGGCGCGAACTCGGTCGCTAGACGGATCAGCGCCTTTGCACGGCCAGGTGATCCCCTGGCTCTTTGCCGCCGGCGGCACGCCCCACGTGCTGTTGGTCGCCGGGCTGCGGAACCCAACCGTGCGGCTGCGCTATCTGGCGGCGCGGGCGCTGCTGGTGGAGTATGGTATAGGCGCGTTTGATGAGCCTCTCTTGGAGCTGCTCGGCTGCGCCCACCTGAGCCGGGAACGCGTCGCGCACCACCTGGCTCCCCTTGCCGCGATCTTTGATGCCGCCAAAACCTTGATCCGGACGCCCTTCCCCTTTGCAGGCGACCTGAGCGAGAGCGCCCGTCCGGTCGCCATTGACGGCAGCCGCGAGCTGATTGAGCGCGGCGACCATCGCGAGGCCGTCTTCTGGATGGCCGTCACCTATTCCCGGTGCCAGCAAGTGCTCTCTGTGGATGCGCCGGCGGCGCTGCGCGAGCGCTTTACACCCGGCTACCGGGCGCTCCTGGCCGACTTGGGTATCCGATCTCCTGCCGATCTGAAGCGGCGCTGCGCGCAGGTAGTCGCCTTTCTCCCCCAGCTCTGGACGATGACGGAGACGATCCTCGCCGCCAATCCGGAGATCGAAGACTAGTGGAGGCGCATGGCGCCCTAGCGCGGCCAACGGCGCTAGGCGCTACACAATCTGTACGTACTCACCTCACAATCTCCTCACATTCGGCTGCTAGGCTGTAGACAGTTGGCAAGTGAGCCAGACCGGCGACGTTAAACCGCCGGAAACGTGTATAGCAACGTAAAGGGGGAAAACAAATGAACACATACAGAAACCGCCGCTGGCTGCTCGCCAGTGCAGCCGTTCTCGTCGTGGCCGTACTGGCCGGCCTTCTGCTCACCAGCGCCGTATATGCCCAAGGGCCGATGTGGGGGGCAGGCTGGACGGGCCAGGCCAGGATGGGCAACATGATGGGGAATACCCTGATGCGGGGGCGAATGGGGTATGGTTTTGGGGCCACCGGCTGGACGACAGACACCACCGGCTATGGCTACGGCCATCCCTGGGGCATGATGGGCGGCTATGGCATGGGCGCGACGGCGCCCCTCACCGGCACAGTCGCCCCCTATGGCTGCCCCTGTGGCATGGGGATGATGGGATGGGGCTGGAACGGCGCGGCGGAGCCAACCGTTACCGCTGACCAAGCCTTAGCCCTGGCGGCCGACTACCTGGATGCCTATCTGCCCGGCGCTACCATTGGTGAGCAGGCCACTCTCAATGGAAAGCACTATCTAGTCCCGGTATTGCGCGACGGGGAGGCAGCAGGTACGATTGTAGTCAGCGCCTATAGTGGTCGCGTCTGGTTCCTCCCGTAACATAGATGCAGGTTGCCGGCAGCGCGCCGGCTCATCCACAGAGGAGTCAGGTCGCGGTGGGCGTTGTCGTCGGGCAGCGCCCACCGCAGCTATCTACCGCAGCCGGCGAGAGTAGGTAGGAGCGCGTGGGTGGCTGAGACGGTTCTCTTGATCGAAGACGAAGCGAAGATTGCGCGCACGCTCCGGCTCTATCTGGAGCAAGCGGGCTACCATGTACCGGTCGTCTACGACGGCGCCGAAGCGATGGCCGCCTTCCGTACTGAGCGCCCTGACCTGGTGATCCTGGACCTGATGCTGCCCCATGTGGATGGTTGGGAGATCTGCCGCCAGATCCGGCAAAGCTCCAGCGTGCCGATCATCATGCTCACCGCGCGCAGTGAAGAGACTGACCGAATAGTCGGGCTGGAGCTGGGCGCAGATGATTACGTTACCAAGCCCTTCAGCCCACGCGAGGTGGTGGCGCGCGTGCGGGCAGTGCTACGCCGCAGCCAAGGCCAGGTGCAGGCGCTGTTACGCGCGGGGGATGTGACGGTTGACTTGGACCGTTATACAGCGACCGTTGGCGGCCGCCCGCTGGACCTGACCCGCTATGAATTTCTGATCCTGGCAGCCCTGGTGCGAGACCCAGGCCGGGTGCTGACCCGTATGCAACTGCTGGACCAGTTGGGCGAAGCCGCCTATGCGGGCTACGAGCGGGTGATAGACCAGCACATCAAGAACCTGCGCACCAAGCTGGGCGACGATGCCCGCCGCCCTCGCTACATCGCCACCGTCTATGGCGTCGGCTATAAGTTCCTTGCCCCAACACCCACCGATGCGCAGACCGATGCGTAGCCTCTGGCTGAAGTTACTCAGCGCCTTCATCGGCGTCACCCTCCTCAGCGCCGGGTTGAACCTTTGGCTGGTCAGCCGCGCCACCAGCGGCCAGTTCAGCCGCTTTGTCGTCGCCAGCGGCCAGGGCTGGGTTCAACAGACCGCGCTGCTCCTGACCGACTACTATGCCCGCACCGGCAGTTGGCGCGATGTAGACGGCCTGCTCCGCGCCCCCTGGCTCGGCATGATGGGCATGGCTTCCGCCGCAACCACCCCAGCGGCCCAGAGCAACCAGGACGGCATGGGGCTTGGAATGATGGGCGGCGGGATGAATCGCCGGATGGGACCGGGCATGGGTCACAATAGCGGGGAGCAGCAACCGGCAACGCCGGACAACGGGAATAGCTGGCGCCGCGGCCCGATGATGGGCGGCGCGATGGGGGGCAACGTATGGAGCGGCCTGGGCCTGCGGCTCCTCCTGGCCGACGCGCAGGGCAGAGTAGTCGCCGACACCGAGTCTGAGCTGGTGGGCAGCCTGCTGGCGCCCGCCGAGTTGGCGGCGGGCATCCCCTTGACAGTGGAGAACCGACCGGTCGGTACGCTCCTGGCGGTCAGCGCCCTGGCAGATGTCTCGTCGCCCGCCACAACCTTTCTCGCGGCGGTCAACCGGGCGGCCTGGCTGGCCGCCGCCCTCGTCACCGGGCTGGCGGTGGCGCTTGGTCTCCTTCTCTTTCGCCAGATTGTCTCTCCGGTGCGCGCTGTCACCACGGCCGCCGAGCGCATCGCTGCCGGCGAGCTGGAGCAGCGGGTCCCGGTGACAACCCAAGACGAGATCGGGCAATTGGCGCGCAGCTTCAACCAGATGGCCGATGCCTTGGCGCGCGACCGCCAACTGCGCCGCCAGATGATCGCCGACATTGCCCATGAGCTGCGCACACCTGTGAGCGTGATCCAGAGCAACCTGGAAGCGATGCTGGATGGCGTGCTGCCTACCGACTCCCAGGAGATCGCATCGCTTCATGAAGAGACCGTGCTTCTCGCCAGGTTGATCAACGATCTGCGCCTGCTCTCTCTGGCCGACGCCGGCCAGCTCAAGCTGGAGCGCAAACCGACCGACCTGGGCGCGCTGGCGGAGCGTTTGGTGAGCCACCTGCACACCCAGGCCGAGGCGCATCAGGTGAGCCTGACGGTCGAAACACCCCCCAACCTTCCGCCCGTTCCGGCGGATCCGGACCGGCTAGGGCAGATCATCACCAACCTGGTGAGCAATGCCCTGCGCCATACACCGCCCGGCGGCCATATTACCCTTCGCGCCCACTGCCAGCCGGATGGTCCAGCGCCGGCGGTCGTGGTGCAGGTGGCCGACACCGGCAGCGGCATCGCCCCCGACGACCTCCCCCATATCTTTGAGCGCTTCTATCGCGCCGACAAATCGCGCAGCCGCGCCGGCGGCGGCTCCGGGATTGGGTTGGCGCTGGTCAAGCACTTGGTCGAGGCCCACGGCGGCCACATTGAGGTGGAGAGCCAAGTCGGACAGGGGACGACCTTTTCCTTCACGCTGCCCCTCGCCTAGCGCAGCCCGGCGCCCTCCTGCGGCCAAATGACCGTTCCACAGTCCGGCCCCAGTAAGATAACCGCCTTTTGCGCCAATCGCCGGGCCGACTCGGTGCGCCCCTGCCGCAAATAACGCCGGAGCGCCGCGCCCTGGCAGAGTGTGACCTGCCGGGTCTATTTGTATGGCTTCAAGCGCAACCTCTCCGGCAACTTGTGCGGCTACGCGCCGAGCAGTTGTTCATACACAGCTAAATCCCTGGCGGAAAAGCAGCAGAAAATGACCTCCTCGATGGCCGGGAACTCCGGCAGCGAGGCGCGGACGGTATTCACTGCGACAACGGCAGCTTGTTCGATTGGATAGCCATAGGCGCCCGTGCTGATGCTCGGAAACGCTAGCGTGCGAATGTCGTGCGCGGCGGCGACTTCGAGGGAGCGCCGGTAGCAGGAGGCGAGCAGTTCCGCCTCGCCATGCCCGCCGCCACGCCAGATAGGGCCGACGGTGTGGATGATGTACTTTGCAGGAAGGCGATAGCCTTTGGTGAGCTTGGCGTCCCCTGTCTTGCAGCCACCGAGGAGACGGCATTCCTCAAGCAGTTCCGGCCCTGCCGCACGATGAATTGCACCATCTACCCCGCCGCCGCCGAGCAGCGACGAATTAGCCGCGTTCACGATAGCGTCAACGCGCAAGGTCGTAATGTCCGCTTG
This sequence comes from Caldilineaceae bacterium, assembly GCA_035574055.1. GTDB lineage: Bacteria > Chloroflexota > Anaerolineae > Caldilineales > Caldilineaceae > QEUY01. The sequence continues at coordinate 410 of DATLZJ010000200.1, read as the reverse complement.
GATGGCACGGAGCGTAGTCGGCATTGGACTCTGCCCACTGGAAGTGACACTACTGTGGAGGCAGGGCTTCGTCAAGCTTACACCACAGGCGAAACCCTAACGATAGTCATAGCTCATTCGTAGGTGCGGTATCCTTACCGCACGTTCTTTCGTAGGTGCGGTATCCTTACCGCACGTTCGCCGGTAGACCGCCTTGTGCGGCAGGATGCCGCACCTACAATAGGACATCCTCAATGATGACATCCTCAATGACGACATCCTCAATGGAGTGTCGCCTCGATCGAAACGCCTGGGGCCGCGCAGGGGCGGCGGCGCGACTGCCGGTGAGCGGGTTCCTACTGGACGGGCGGCGCATTCATGGTCGCCAGGGCATCGGAGGCCGGAGCAAAGGCAGGGTTGAGCTGGAGCGC
>DATLZJ010000199.1:0-3727 GCA_035574055.1 Caldilineaceae bacterium | reverse complement strand
TTGTCGGCATAGTCATCGCCGCCGTACTCGATCTCTACTGTAAAGTCCGGGTGGCTCTCCTTGAACTTCTCGATCATATACTCGTTGGCGGCGATGGCATGGTCGCCATTGGAGGTGTAGAAGCGTAGAACCTTCTGACCTCCCTCGGCGGCTGCCTCGCCGCCGGCCTCTCCACCGGTCGCCGGGGCCGGCGCGGCAGGAACACAGGCAGCGATGACCAGCCCTGCGATCAGGAGCAGAGTCACCAACCAATATCGGCGCATCACAACTCGCTGCATAAATGGCTCCTCCTCTTGGTAGGTTTCTCTATAGATTTATAGACTTCAGGTTCACAGATTTCATAGGATTCAACGTATGGGCCTCAACTGAGGGCGATTGGACAACGGACGAACAAGGGAGAGTGGCGCCATCACTCGCGCGTAGAGCAAGCAGGTCGAGCCGGGGTTGGCTCTGTGATGAACGGTAGCGGCGTAGAACAGTTGTGAGTTGCTGGGAAGCGCCGATCAGTATAGCATGAGGCTCTGGCCGCGGCAATGGCATTTCGGACACAATTTGGCCGCGTTGTGGACATAGGAGAACCAACCGCAAAGAGCAGAAGGGGTGGGCAGTAGGGAAGCCGACGCCTGCGGGCGCCCACCAGGGACGCCCCTACTCCCGCTTTTCCTTTATGCTCTTTGCGTCCTTGGCGGTTTCTCGCTTTGCGGTTTATCTCCGGGAGGGAATTCAGGGTGGCAAGAGTTGAGCCGATGCTGGCCGATCTGCGGCGGCATCTGTTTCTATGGCTGCCGCTGCCGACCGCATTCCTGGCGCTATACACGTTTTTGTTGGTCAACCGGGTGCGCGGGCTACAGCCGGCATTGGCGGCATGGGCCGCGGGCGGCGTGATCATAGCGGCGCTGGCGGCCCAATGGCTCCAGGCGCGCCACTTTCGCAGCGCGGTGGCGCTCTACTTAGCCGCGCTGGCCGCGGCGGCGGGGGTCTTGATCTGGCTCTATGCCATCACCGGCCCGGTGTTGGCGCTGTTGCTCATTCTGGTGCTGCTGGCGATGAACCTGGCCGGCCTAGCGGTCGCGGCGCTGCTGGCCGCGCTGTTGAGTGGAGCGGCAGCGGCGCTCCTGTTGGCTCAGGGGCAACCGTCAGCCGCGCTGCTTGCGCCGCTGGGCGCTATCTGGCTGACCCTGCTCGTCGCCTGGCTCTCCAACCGCAACCTGATCCTGGCCCTGGCATGGGCCTGGAACAGTTATGACCAGGCGCAAGCCTCCACAGACCAGGCCCGCCGCCACCGGGCCGAGCTGGCCCAGGCGCTCAAGGAACTGGACAACGCCTATTACCGCCTGGAGCGCTACAGCGTCCAGCTCGCCCACGCGCGCAGCGCCGCCGAGGAGGCCAAGCGCGCCAAGCAGCAATTTGTGGCGAATGTCAGCCATGAGCTACGCACGCCGCTCAACATCATCATTGGCTTCAGCGAGGCCATTGTCCTCTCGCCGGAGTCCTACGGCGTGCGCGCCGTGCCGCGCGCCTTCATGGGAGATGTCAACCGCATCTATCGCAGCGCCCAGCACCTCAAGAACCTGATAGACGATGTGCTGGACCTCTCGAAGATGGACGCCCAGCACCTTCCCCTCTTTGTCGAGCGGGTGGAGACCGGCCAAGTGGTAGCTGAGGTGACGGACATGGTGGCGCCCCTCGCCGCCCAGAAGGGGCTGGCCCTCCAGGTGGAGATCGAGCCGAACCTGCCGCCGCTGCTCATTGACCGGCTGCGCGTGCGCCAGGTCCTGCTCAACCTGCTCAGTAATGCCGTGCGCTTTACCGAGCGGGGGCAAGTGACCGTGCGGATGCGGCGCATGGCCGATGCCGTCCGGGTAGACGTGGAGGATACAGGGCCGGGGATACCTCCCGATAATCTGCCGCGGGTCTTCGAGGAGTTCTATCAGGTCGAGCCGGCGCTCACCAAACGCTTTGACGGCACCGGTCTGGGTCTGGCCCTCAGCCGCCGGTTTGTGGAGCTGCACGGCGGCCGGATGTGGGTGGAGAGCGAGCTAGGCCGGGGAAGCTGTTTCTCCTTCACCCTTCCCCTCGCGCCGCCTTCCGCCGGCAGCAGCAAGGGGAGCCGTAGCCATGCGCCGCTCCTGACGGCTCAGCAAGAAGCACGCCACAGCCCTGTCGTCTTGGTCGCGACCGATGAGGCCATGCCTGCGAATTTCCTCAAGCGCCACCTCCAGCACTACCAGGTGCGCCGGGTGGCGGAAGCAGACCTGGCCGAAGCGGCTGCAACCCACCTGCCCCATGCTATCATCCGCACCGAGCCTGCACCGGGTGCGCCCTCCCTCCACGTCCCTACCATCACCTGCCCGCTGCCCGCCACTCGCCATGTGGCGCGCGCTTTGGGTGTAGAGCGTTACCTGGTCAAGCCCATTGCCAGAGAGGAGATGCTGGCGTTGCTGGCGGAGCTGGGGCCGCAGGTGGAGCGGGTGCTGATCATTGACGACGACGCGCAGCTTTGTGAGCTGCTGGCGCGGGTGGTGCGCGCTGCGCCGATTGCCTATTCCATTGAGACGGCGTGTGGCAGCCAAGAGGGGTTGGAGCGCATGAGGGCCAGGCGTCCCGACCTCGTCTTTCTCGACTTGTTGATGCCCGGCATGGATGGGCTGGCGCTCCTGCAAATCATGCGGGCCGAGGAGTCGTTGCGCACCGTGCCGGTGGTCATGATCACCGCCCAGGACCTGCCCGATGCCGATCTGTCCTGGGCTGCCCACACCGAGCTTACTCTCTCGCTGGCGGAAGGGTTGCGGCTGTCCGAGGTGTTGCGCTGTTTGCAGGCGTTGCTGGATGCGCTCCCCCCACCCACGCCGCCGGCAGCACAGACTCCAGCGCCGCCGCCAGCTCGGCTGCGTGAACCGGTTTCTTGAGCACCCGCTGCGCCCCAAGCGCATAGGCCAGCTCCGGTTCGTGGAGCACGCTACAGACGATCACCGGCAGATGGCGCAGCGCGGCTTCCTCGCGCAGCGCCCGCAGGAATTCCCAGCCATCGCGCCCCGGCATCATCAGGTCCAGCACCACCACATCCGGGGGGCTGCGGCGGGCCAGCGCCAGCCCTTCATCTACCCCGGCGGCGCCAATGACTTGATAGGGACGCCCGGCGAGGTAGCGACGGAACAGCTCCAGAAGGTCCTGGTTGTCGTCTACCACCAACACAGTCGCATCCGCGCGTTGGGGAAGCCGCAGCCATAGATGAGATTCGCCCGATGGCGCAGCCTCGATACATACCTGGCCGCCCAAGGCCGCTGCCAGGGTGTCAATCGCCTCTCGGTCGGGGATCAGCTTTTCCGGCGACAATAGGGGTGTTGCCGCCGTGGGCGCCGGCTCCAGCCGTATCCCAATCGCACAGGCCGCCGCTGAGACTTTGGAGACAAAGGTCAGGGTCGTGAAGGTCGCCGGCGGCGCATGGGCCATCGCCTGGCCGGCCAGGCTGAGCAGGATTTGGCGCAACAACGTAGGGTTGGCGTAGACGGCCGGCAGGGTGGGCGCTAAGGCAGTTCGTAGGGCGACGCCCCGCTCATGGGCAAGGGGGACCAGGATCGGGTGCAGGTTCGCCACCAGCTCCGCCAGAATGATGCTCTCGGCCTGCTCTGCCAGCCGTCTGCTTTCTTGGTGCAGAGGGTCTGCATGGGGTGATGGGGCCGCCGGCGAAGGAATGGCGCCGGCGGGTAGGTAGCGGTCTTCGATG
>DATLZJ010000198.1:0-8135 GCA_035574055.1 Caldilineaceae bacterium | reverse complement strand
CGCGAGCAGACCGAGCTGATGCTCCCCTTGGTAGACGATGCGGCCTGGGAGACCTATCCTGCGCTCGGCGCGGATTGGGAGGCCAACCTCACCCAAGAACAGGCCGACGCCATCAACGCCTTCTGGGGCACAGCCGGAACCGGCGCAGCCGGCGATGATCTACAGCCTACCGAGGTGCAGCCTATCCAGGCGCCGGAGCCGGGCCAGGCCGTGCGCGCTCGCGCCCTGCTCGATACATCCGTGACAGCCGCTGATGGGACAACCCTGGGCCAGACGCAGAACCTACTGATTGACCTTTCGGCGCATCGCTTCAAGTATGTAGTCGTCGCCCTGGCGGCGGGCGCCGCGCAGGAACCAGGAAGCGTGCTGCTGCCCTATAGCCTCTTCGCGCCGGGCGATCAGCAGTTGGCGCTCAACGCCGACTTCAATACAGGCCTGCTGGAAACAGCGCCCCGAGTAGACGCCACGGCCCTCGCCGAGGCGGATATCCTCGATGCCGGCTGGGACGACGAGAGTGCGGCCTACTGGCGTGAGGCCGGCCTGGAAGTCCCTGAGCCGGAGTAGCCCCGAATTTCTTCCGATTATTTTCCCTCTTGCATTACTAGAACATATGTGCTACTATCGCCGCAGGATGGAGTCGCACCGGCGGCGCTCCGGTATCCCCGCCCTAGGGCAGTCTGGCGGACGCCGCCCTGGAAGGCGCCGGTTTGAGTGCCATGAATGCCCGCAATTTTCTTTGTGTCGAGCTGGAAGTCGCACCCGGTGACATTGTGAGGTGGCTTTGTGCGCTGGCGGCTGACCTACCCAAACCTTCCCGGTTGCGCCATTGGGCGGTTGGCCCCCGTGACTACCGAGGCCCTCAGGGGGCGCCGGTCCTCTATGAGACCGTGGCGCTCTATGCGGTCACACCCGGCGAGCCGCCCCGCGGCGGCGGGTTTGTCAGCGGCGATGTTGCCCTGGCCGTCACCCTGTTGCCCCTTCACCGGCGCCGTCTCGCCCTGGAACTACGGCGCTGGTCCCCTCTTCCGGCGACGCTGGATGTCATTGCGCAGCACTTGACTACCCACTTTGCCCAAGTCTGCACGATGACATCCGGCGCCGCCACCCCACAAGATTGGCCCGGCGCGCCCCCTCTGGCCTGTAACCGCTGGCTGGAAAGACAACTGGCCGCCGAGCCGCAACCCCAAAACGCCAACCGGCTCTATCCCCTCTGGCTGGAGCAATACCGTGCGCTGCGCGGCGGCTATCCGGCAGATGCCAAGCGCAGCTTTCGCGCCGCCCTCCAGGGCTGCCGTCGCCGGCTGGCCCAATCCGGTTCGCCTACGCTCCCGGCGTCTCCGCGGCAGGCGTAGGCGTTGCCGCCGCGCCATGATCATGGTCGTGCGACCCTGCACCGCCCGCCGCACCAGAGGCCGGCGGCGTCTCGTGCTCAAGGGTGGGCTTGGCATCGGGATCATGCGCGGGTGGAGGCATCGTCTCCGTCGCCGCCTCCCCCGTTGCCATCTCGCCCATCGCCATGACGGGAACCTGGATCACCTGCTCCCCTGCCTGGGCAAATTGCAACGTCAGCTCGACCGTATCCCCCGCCGCCAGCGGCGCGGCCAGCCCCATCAGCATCAGGTGCTTGCCCCCAGGCGCCAGCCGCAGCACGCCCCGCGGCGGGATCACAAAGCCCTCCGGCTGCGGGCGCATCCGCATCACGCCGTTATCGTTGATCGTCTCGTGCAGCTCCACCGTCGCCGCCGCGGGGCTGCTTGCGCCCAATAGCCGCTCCTCATCATCGCTTCCGTTGAAGACCGTCAGAAAGGCTGCGCCCGTCCCCCCGGCTACCGGCGCAGGCCGCGCCCGCGCCTCCAGCACCCGCAGCCGGCCCACCGGCTCCCCCTCGACCTCAACCGCCGACTCGCTCACCTGCACCTCGACCTCGCGCGTAACGGTTGCGCCGTCCGCCTGCTCGACCGTCACTGTAATTATCCAATCGCCCAGCATGGTAAAGGCAAACGGCGCCTGGTAGACGCCGTCTGCGGCGCCGTCCGCCTCATCGCGCACCCCGTCGCTAAGAACCGGGACCATACCGGCGTGGTTCATGTTTCCTTCCAGGCTGACCACGGCATCCGTCACCGGCGCGCCCGCGGCGTCGATCACATACACCGCCATTGTATCGGCGGCCATGCCATCGGGCGACGGCAGCAGCGTGATCTGCAACTCCCCCTGGCTTGCCTCTGGGCCGGCTGCGGTGCAGCTCAAGAGCCATAGCCCCCCGGCCAGCAACAACGCCCCGATCCGCGCCGCCTGCCTGGCCAAGGACACCCTACTCATTCCGCAAGCTCCTTTCATATGCTTGAATCTTTTGCTTGAATCTTTTGAGGGCCGGCGCATCCACCCGCACCGGCGATTGCCATCCAATGGCTATACAGGCTATACATAATCATCATACCTGTAGACGGCGGCCTCTCCCAATCGGCGCGCCGCCCACAGCCTGCACACCCGTCTCGCACAATCTATTGCATCTCATCCGGTCTATTCCTGGGAAAGTAGAAACTTGACAACTCCGCCGTCCAATTTATACTCATGCCCAAACACCCTTCGTCTGCGTCCAAGCGTGTTTCGTCTCGGCCCCCTCCGGCTTCTATGCGCCCTGCCGGAGATCAGGCTTGGATTCATCATAACCCAATCATGTTCATACAGCCGCTTCCAGGTATCTCGTTCCCTTTATCCACCACTTTGACGAAAGTGTACAAGGAGGTACAGCATGGATTGGCGTAGATGTATGTTCGGTTGGTTCAGCTTGCTGATTGTCGTATCGCTGGTGTTTGCCGCCTGCGCCGCGCCGGCGCCTGCCCCCGCCACCGGCCAGGAGCCAGCCGCGGAGGAGGCCGCTACCGAGGCCGCACCCGCCGCAGAGCAGCCGGTCGCCACCTCCGACCGGGCCAAGACACTGATCATGGACATTGACGGCGGGCGAGTTCAGGACCCTGAATTGTGGAACCCCTTTGTCCCCGGCAACCGCCGCGACCACGGCTACCATCAAGTCTGTCTGGAGCCGCTCTTCATCCTCAACTACCAGACCGGCGAGATTTTGCCTTGGCTCGGCGAGAGCTTCACCCCCAACGACACCCTCGATGTCTGGACCCTCAAGCTGCGCGATGGCGTCAAATGGCAGGACGGCGAAGCCTTCAACGCCGATGATGTGGTCTACACCATCAATGAAATCCTGCTCCCCCATGCCGAGTTGAGCAACGGCGCCGATATGCAGCGCTGGGTCCAGGAAGTGACCAAGATTGATGACCTGACCGTCGAGTTCACCCTAGTCGAGCCGAACCCGCGCTTCCAGCTTGACTACTTCTCAGTCAAAATCTGGGGCGGGGTCAACATCATGCCCGAACACATCTGGCGCGACCAGGACCCGCTCACCTTCAAGTTCTATGATCCGGAGCAGGGTTGGCCCGTCTGCACCGGCCCCTACAAGCTCCAGAGCGTCAGCCCCACCGAGTTCACCTGGGTGCGCGACGACAACTGGTGGGGCGCTCAAACCGGCTTCCAGCCGCTGCCCCAGCCGGAAACGATCATCTGGACCTGGGCCGGCCCTGAAGAGACGCGCGCCGCCCTCATGGCCGACGGCCAGCTTGACAGCCTGATGGATATCACCTACGGCGCCCTCCAGGCCCTCCAGGCCCAGAACCCCAACGTCATCACCTGGTTCGACGAGCCGCCCTACGCTTGGGTGCCGGACCCCTGCTCGCGCACCTTCGAGTTCAACACTACCCGCGCCCCCTGGGACGACCCGGAGATGCGCTGGGCCATCAACTATGCCATTGACCGCGACGAGATCGTCGAGATCGCCTATGAGGGCACCACCCTGGCCTCCAAACACTTCTTCCCGGCCTATCCACCCCTGGACCGCTTTGTCCAACTGGCGGAAGATGCCGGACTCTATGAGAAATACCCGCTGATGACCCATGACCCGGACCAGGCCAAGGCGATCATCGAGTCCAAGGGCTATACCCTCAACAGCGACAACTACTATGAAAAGGACGGCCAGGTCCTCTCCATTGACATCACCACCCACGAGGCGTTCATCGAGAAGCAACGCATCGCCCAGGTGATCGTCGAGCAGCTCCAGCGCATCGGCATCAACGCCTCCACCCGCAACGAAGCCGGCAGCACCTGGGGTGACAACTTCGCCATGGGCAACTTCGAGGCGCGCATGGGCTGGCAGACCTGCGGCTCCGTCAACGAGCCTTGGTCCTCAATGAACACCTTCAACGTCAGTTGGCTCGTCCCCGTCGGCGAGCGCGCCAGCTATAATGCGTGGCGCTGGTCCGGCGAGAACGCCGAGCAATACAGCCAGTTGGTTGACCAGATGGGGTCTCTCCCCCTGGGCGACCCGCAGATTGACGAGCTGTTCGTCCAGGCCATGGACCTTTGGATGGCCGAGTTGCCGGTGATTCCCATCACCCAGGCCAAGAAGATCATCCCCTTCGATACAACCTACTGGAGGGGCTGGCCCACGGCAGAGAACGACTACCTCCACCCGCCCACCTGGTGGCAGCATTTCCACGCGATCCTGCCCCACCTAGAGGCGACGGGCGCTCAGTAAGCCGGAACACGCAGGAGGGGCACGCGTGTGCCCCTCCTGCGCCTCCCGTTGGATGGATGGGCGGTTGCCGGCCATTCCAGGCCGGACGGACCGCCTGCGAGGATTGGATCAGGAACGCCTATGGGTGGTTTGACTTGGGGATATGTGCTCAAACGCATCGGCATGTGGCTGCTCACCATCTGGTTGGGCACCACCATCATTTTTGTGATCCCGCGCCTGGCGCCGGGCGATCCCATCACCGCGATGGTGACGCGCATGACCGCACAGTCCGGCTATGTGGAGAACAGCGCCCAAATCATCGAAGCCTGGCGCGCCCGCTTTGGCCTGGATAAACCCCTTTGGGAGCAATACCTCCGTTACATCGTCAATTCGCTGACCTTTAACCTTGGTTATTCATTAGCCTCCTTTCCCAGCCGCGTCGAGGAGATGGTCGCCTACGCCTTACCCTGGACCGTGGGCTTGCTGCTGGTCGCAACGCTCATCTCCTTTGTCATCGGCAACGCCATCGGCGCGCTCATGGCCTGGCACCGCACGCCCGGCTGGCTCCGGTCATTCTTACCGGTCTCGCTGACCTTTACCTCGATCCCCTTCTTTATGCTGGGGATTCTGCTGATCTACGTCTTTGCCTTTTGGCTGCGCTGGCTGCCGCCTGCCGGCGCCTATGGCCGCGGGCTGATCCAAGGGCTGAACTGGTCCTTTGTCGCCAGCGTCCTCTACCATGCCATCCTACCGGCCACGGCCATTGTCCTGGCCTCCATGGGCTTTTGGGCCTTGGGCATGCGCGGCATGATGATTACCACCGCCGGCGAAGACTATATGATCCTGGCCGAGGCCAAGGGCCTAAGGCCCCGCCGCATCTTTTGGCTCTACGGCATCCGCAACTCCATCCTCCCCCAGGTCACGGCCCTCGCCCTCAGCCTGGGCGCCATCGTCGGCGGCTCGACGCTGGTCGAATACATCTTTGCCTATCCCGGCGTCGGCTACCTTCTCTACCAGGGCATTGTCACCGCCGATTACACCCTCATCCAAGGGATCGTCTTTATGCTGATCTTCACCACCACCACCCTGGTCTTGATTCTGGATTTGACCTATCCGCTCATTGACCCGCGGATTACGTTCGAGCGAGGATAAGCCATGACCACCTCGGCCCCTAGCGTACCCGCCCCTGTCGCCCGCCCGATCCGCTCGCGCTCCCGGCTCAACCGCTGGGACTCGCCCTGGCTCAACGCCAAGTTTCTGATCGGCCTGAGCATGGTGCTCAGCATTGCCCTGATGGGCGTCATCGGGCAGTTCTTCTGGGACCCCACCTTAGCCTATCCTGCCTCCTCACCGCTCAATCTGCCGCCGGCTTGGGTGCGGGGACCGGATATCGCCGAAGAAGAGAGCGCCGCGACTGAAACCGCCGGCAGCGGCGCCTCTCTCACCGGCGGCAACCCCTTCAAGAAAGAGGAGACGGCGGCTGCGTCCACGACGGCCTCCACCACCCGAAGCCGCTTCGGCGCACCCACCTGGGAACACCCGCTGGGCACAGAGAGCAATGGCCGCGATATGCTCGCCGTGCTCCTAGTCGGCGCGCCGCGCTCGTTGCGCATCGGCCTAATTGCCGCCACCATCGGCATGGTCATCGGCATCGTCCTCGGCTTTACCGCAGGCTATCTAGGCGGCTGGGTAGATGCCTTGATCCGCACCCTCTCCGACGCCATCGTTGTGATCCCGGCGCTGGCGGTCCTCATCGTGATTGCCGCCTACGTGCGCACCATCAGCGTCGAGAACATGGCCTTGCTGCTGGCGCTTTTCGCCTGGCCCGGCCCCACCCGCCTGATCCGCGCCCAGGTCCTCAGTATGCGCGAGCGCGGCTATGTGCAGATGGCCCGCATCTCCGGCGCCGGCCCCTTCTCCATCATGTTCGGCGAGATGTTGCCCAATCTGCTGCCCTACCTGGCCGCCAGCTACACCGGCAACGTCTCCGGCGCCATCCTGCCCGCCACCAGCCTGGAGGTGTTGGGGCTTGGCCCTACTCGCATCCCCACCCTAGGCATGACCATCTTCTACGCCATCAAAGCCGCGGCCATCCTGCGCGGCATGTGGTGGTGGTGGGGCGTCCCCATCGTCGCGCTTGTCATCGTATTCTCCGGCCTGTTCCTCATGACCATTGGCCTGGACGAGATCGCCAACCCGCGCTTGAGAGGACGGACCGCATGACCCTACAACTTGAGCCGCTCACCGCCGAGCAAACCACCCGCGCCAACGGCCAAGCGCCGGTCCTGGATGTCAAGAACCTCAAGGTCTACTATGCCACCCCCAGCGGCCATGTGCGCGCCGTGGACGATGTCAGCTTTCAGGTCTACCGAGGCGAGATCCTGGGCCTGGTCGGCGAATCCGGCTGCGGCAAGACCACCACCGCCATGGCGATCTTGCGCATGGTGCAGCCCCCCGGACGGATCGTCGCCGGCAAAATTCTGCTGGACGGCATAGACCTGGTCCAGCTCAACGACAGCGAGCTGCGCAACATCCGCTGGAACCGCCTGGCCCTCATCCCACAGGGGGCCATGAACTCGCTCAACCCCGTCCTCCGCATCCACACCCAGATCGCAGAGGCCATCGAAACCCATGAGGGCAAGCAGCCCGCTGCCGCCCTCCGCCAACGCATTCTCGACCTGCTCGCGATGGTGGGCCTGCCCAGCCGCGTCTACCATATGTACCCCCACGAACTGAGCGGCGGCATGAAGCAGCGCGTCTGCATCGCCATGGCGATTGCCCTCCATCCCTCCCTCATCATCGCCGACGAGCCGACCTCCGCGCTGGATGTGGTCGTCCAGCGAGTGATCGGCCAAACGCTGCTCTCCATCAAAGAACGGATGCAAGTCTCCATGATCCTCATCGGCCATGACATGGGCTTACAGGCCCAACTGGTGGACCGCATCGCCGTCATGTACGCCGGCCATATGGTCGAGATCGCGCCCGTGGAAAGCATCTTCGACGAGCCGCTCCACCCCTATACCCAGCTTCTGATCGAGTCCATCCCGTCCATCCGCGAGCGGAAACCGCTCAAGCTGACCGAAGGGCTGACCCACGACCTGCGCAACCCGCCGCCGGGCTGCATCTTCCAGGAGCGCTGCCCTGCCGTGATGGACATCTGCCGCTCGCTCAAACCTGTGCTGCGCGAGGTCAAGCCACGTCACCAAGTTGCCTGCCATCTCTACGAGTAGTTCAGGATCGCCTGCACCATCGAATAGAACTCTGCGCGTGAGCCTGGCTACCCAGCCATTCGCCACCCGCCAACCAAACATGACATCTCAACCATCGCCCAAGTCCCAACCCTTGCTGGAGATTCGCAACGCCACCAAAGTATACGGCAGCGGCTTTCTGGGCCGCCGCCGCACCACAGTCGCGCTGCAAAACTTCAACCTCACCATTCCCGAAAAACCTGCCACCATTACCACCATCGCCGGTGAAAGCGGCAGCGGGAAGACGACCCTAGCCAACCTTGTCCTGGGCTTCACCCAGATCACCAGCGGCCAGATCCTCTACAAAG
>DATLZJ010000197.1:0-7534 GCA_035574055.1 Caldilineaceae bacterium | reverse complement strand
AGCGCGGCCAGCCACGGCCACGCCATGACGCCGCTGACCAACAGCAAGCCGCCTGCCAGCGCAGCGAGCCGCCGTTGCCACGGGGCGCGCGCTGTGTGCGCCGCTTCGTTTATCGCTTCTAGGCTCCCATCATCGGCGTTGTTCACCGAGGCGAGCGACGCCAGTTGGATGAGGGCCGTCAGGGCCAACCAGCCAAATCCGATCCCCAGGATGGCGCCATCGGCCAGGCGGCTGAAGGCGATGAGCCACGGGTCCAGCGCAATCAGGAAGGCCAATGCCATCGCCGCGACTCGCCCTATCCAGCCGCGCCACGCCCACGGCAACAGCGGCAGCAGCGAACCGGCGGTTGCCGTCGCGACCCGCGCTGCGCCATCTCCATCGGCGCCGATCCAAAAGAGGAGCCACTGGACGCCATAAAGGAGCGCGCTCGACGGAAGCGGCGGGTCGGCGACGGCGCGGCGATTGGCGGCCAACCACGCCGGCCAGCTATTGTTCAACTCTAGGCTGTTAAGCGGTAAAGCGCCCAATTGCCAGAAGCGTAGGAACAGACCGGTCGCCAGCGCGACGATGTAGAGCGTCCTTTCGACGGTCAGCCAGGCGAGCAGGTGCGGACTGCTCGCCCCTGTTGCTTCCGGCAATGGGGATAGTGAGGCGGTCGGCTTGTGTAAGTGTGGTACCTGGCCCATGTGATGATTTGTTCTCTATGAGGAAATAGGAGAGAGAAGGTAGAAAATAGGGCAGGGCGCGGGCCGGCAAGCTATTTCCTATTTTCTCGTTCCTATTTTCTATGCCCTATTTTCTATGCCCTATTTTCTATGCAAAGCCACCCAGCCGTCAGCCATGATTATCCCGATGCCGGCCTGCGACGAAAGATGCGGACAGCGCCGCGCTCGAAAACGAGATCCATTGCCGCGGCCATTTCTTGGAGCCGCGCGTCGCTAATGCTGTATTGCTGGACCTCGGTTGGCCCCACATACACGTAGTCAATCTGCCATTCGGCCAATAGGGCAGCGATCTCGCGCGCGCTTCCTGTGCGATAAATGGTGTTGAGCGCCTCCACCCGGCCACGCGCCATTTCGTCATAGGCGCGCCCGCGCCACTGGCGCTCATGGCCTTCCCAGCCCAATAAGGTGGGCCTGCCCGTCAGCGTGCTCATGCGGTTGTAGCTTGCGCCATAGCTGTCGCCCCTGCCCTCTAAGACGACTGTGCCCGGCGTCGTGTTCTGCCGGATCCACTCTGCCGCGGCCCGCTCCTCCGCCGAGATGTAGGCGGCGGCGTCCAGCGTCAAGGATTCGGCGCTGAAACCACCGGTTTTGCTATAGACTCCGGCAATCGGGTAGAGCAGGCATGACGCCATCAAGGCCAGCGAGACAGCGGCCAGGACGCGCGCTGCTTTGCCAAAGCGAACGGCCCCTACGCGAAAGGCAGCGGCAACGCTATACGCAGTCGCCAACGCCATGAGCAGCCAGCCCTGGTAATAGAATTTGAAGACTGTGTTCATGCGCGTGCCAAAGTTGTCACGCAGGAAGATAAACTCCGGCGCATAGACCAGCGCCAGCCCCAAGATCGCCAGCAGCAAGGCGAAGAGGGGCGCCGGCTGGCGACTGGCGGCTGTTGACCTTGTAGAGGCAGAGGGGATAGCGCCGCCGGCTGGATTCTGAGCGCCGGCGGTCTCCGGTCGCCGGCCGGCAGCCAATCTCTGGAGCGCCACGGTCGCTGCGACGCTTAACCCTGTCCCCAACAGGGCAAAGGTCCAGAACTGGCGCGCCCAACGCTCCACAATAAACTGGAGATGCCCATCTGCCCCCTCCGGAAGGGCTATGGAGGCTAGCCAGCTTTGCCCCCAGCCGGTCGTCGTTGCCACCACCGTACTTGCCGCCAACAGGCCAATCGGCACGCCCAGCACCACCGCCGTGACAGTGCCCAGCCATCGCCAGTTGAGACCTTCTGTAGGCCAGGCCAGTAGGACGAGGGCGGCCAGGCCGGGCAAAAACGCGCCGAACATCAGCAAAAACTGGGGCAGGCGCGTCGGGTTGAAGAGGTTGGGCAGAAAGCCGCTTGCCTGGCTCTGCGCGGTCAGGAAGTAGGGCAGATAGACGGCCACTGTCATCAGGGCCAGCGCTCCGCCAAAAAACGTGGGCATATGCCACCAGCTTCCGCGCGGCTGCGTCGTGTGTCCGGTCTCACCGGCCTTGGCAGACACACGGCAGCCTTCCGGGCCTTTGGCAAACCAGACTGCTACGCCGCAGCAAGCCACCAGCAGCAGCCAATAAGGGGGATAGTCCCAGGTGTTTAGGAAGAGCAGGGAACCCGCGGTGACGCTATAGACCAGCAGCCCCGGCCATCCCAACTGGGCAATAGGGAGTGGGAGGTAGGGCGTTGTGGCAGGGTAGTGATCTCTTTTTCGATTGAGGAAATAGGAGGTAGAAGGTGGAAAATGGAGCAGGGCGGGGGCCGGCGAGCTATTTTCTATTTTCTCGTTTCTGTTTTCTATTCTGCTGCCAAAGAGCAGCGCCATCGCCAGCGTCACGACCAACAAGACTACGGGCATTGCCAGCACATGGGGGTGGTTGTCGCCCAGGAGGTAGCTAAACATGGGGAACTCGTCAATCACTTCCACATGCTCGCCCAGCAGGTTCAGGTCCTCGATGACACGGCTGCTGCGCCACCACCACCAGTCATAGCTGATAAACCATTGGTGGGTCTGGGCCGCTCGCTCCGGAAAGTTGTGGACATCTATCCAGCGGGCCAGGCCGGCGACGGGATAGCCGTTGGCGTAGAGCCACTCCAAGACGACCTGTAAGTTGCCGATCAGGCCCACGGCCAGGGCGCCGAGCAGCCCGCCGGCCAGGGGAAGGGGTCTGCCCACTTGGCCAGGCGCTATTCCCGGCTTTTTCTCCATCATGTCATCAGCGAGGAGGTTGGCGACGACGCCGAAGCAGCCGATGAGCAGGAGTCCAAACCAGCTTGCCTGACCAATGTTATAGGCGACCTCCGGCGCTTGGCCTGCTAGCCGGCCCACGGTGGTCAACAACCAATAGCCCAGGTAGTAATAGCTGATAGGATAACCCGCCAACCAAGCGTCATGCGGCGGATAGGTTGGGCTGGCCCAGATGCTGTTCATAAACATCAGGTCCATCGGCTGTTCCGTGTGATTGGCCGCCGGGTCATACGCCCGGACTATCGCCCAGAGAATGTAACTGACGAGGAAGAGCGTTTCAACGGCGAGCAGATAAGGCCACTTGCCCGTGGCCCGTAGCTCTGTCCAAGCTTCGGAGGCCGCCGGGCGGCCCAAGCCTACGGATACCGCCGCCACCAGCGCCACGGCCAGCCACGCGCCGCCTAGGTCGTTGCGCAGCAGCCCATAGCTGGTTCCAAGCCACAGGGTTACCCCCACCCAGAGGATTCCTGCGATCTTTGCCGCCGCATATCCTCGGTCGGGCAACGCTCGGCACAGGCGCGACATTAGGGGCAGGGCAACGGCCGCTAAAAGCTGCACAACGGTATACCAGGCCAGCAGCGCGCCTATGATTGAACCGCCGGTCATGCGTGAGAGGGTCCTTGCAGGGTAGGTGGTGTACAGGGTGGTAGGGGGCAAGGGATAGAGGACAGGGAGCCGGCAGTGGGAAGTGGGACACGGCCGAGGTCTTCATGTGGCTCCGCTGCCTGTGGGACAAGGTAGCCGCCGGCAGTGGCAACAAGGCGGCCGGGCACCGCGTAGATGGTAACGCGCTCGTTGTGGAATACCGGCAAGAGCCGGCCATTTGCGGCCATCGCCTCGAGTTTGGCCACCCCCTCGGGGTGCAGATAACGCTCGAGCTGCCCGACGTAGATCAGGCTGACATGCAGGTCATCTAAGATCGCCTCGGTACGGGCTATGTCGGGCGTTGTCCAGAACTCGCGGTGTAGGGCATCGCGTGCGCCAACTTGCTCGCCATAGCGTTGCTCGGACTCATGCATCCCCCGCAACCCGCTCATGCCGGTGAGACTGGCAACCCGGCTGCTGCCGGCGCGATAGTAGTCAACTTCTGCGGTCTCCACCACTACTGGGTTGCCGCGCACGTTGTCTAGCAACCAGCGGATGGCTTCGGCGTCATAACGTAGCTCGATTTGGTGGCTCTCGTCGGGCCAACTGTAGCGTCCCCCGTCCATATAGGCCAGGCCATTCAGCGTGCCGAAGGGAGGGCGCCAGCCGACCAATCGTTGAGTTAGCCGCGCCGGTGTGCCCCAGATGAGATAGGCGCAGCTAGCCGCCAGCAGCAGTACACAACTCGCCTGCCACAGCCGCGGCAACCAGCCACGCTGGAGCCAGCGGCTGTTCTGGGGCAAGAGAAGCTTGGTCAAATCTCCGGTTGCATCTATACCGGTCTGGGCGTCGTCGCGGATGGGCCGGATGGGAGAGCAAGGGGCGTTGGCGGCTGCCCACAGCCTGGGCAGGGCAATCGCTGCGGCCACCGCCCATAGCACCCAGACCTGGACAAAGAACTTAAAGAGCGTATTCATCCGGTACCAGTCGCCGCCCTGCAGGAAATCTTTCAGGTAGATGACCTGGGTTCCGGCGAGGATCGCCAAGCCTGTCACTGAGAGCAGATTGGCAAGCACAGCTCCGCCATCGGCGCTCCGCCGCCAGAGGGCAGCCAGCCCAAAGGCGAGCAAGACCAGGCAGAGCGCCAGCGCCGCCCGTCCCCAGAGCAGTGCGGCGAGCGCTGCCACGATGCCGGCAGGGGTCGCTAGGATGCCGAGCAGATAGCCGAAGGTAGGGGCCATGACCAGGCGGCTGTGTAAGTACAAGAAGCGCGGCAGCCGGTCGAAGCGGACCAGCAGCGCCCGCGCAAACCGCTCAACGCCAGCGCCGCGCCCAAAGGGCGCTTGGTCGCGCGCCGGATGCGTGCGCTGCGCCACACTGTACAGTATCCAGCTTGCCGTGACAAAGCCCAGGAACCCCCAGATCAATAACCACGCGCCAAGGTCATCGCCCGCCTTCACCCAGCCGATCCCCGATGCGCCTACGTTGACGTAGCTGCGGAAAAAGGGCAGATAGAACAGATAGGCCCCGGCCAGGTAAATGAGTGCGACGGCAACAAGCCGCGGCCAGCGCACCCGACCCAACGCCCGGTACTCACAGACCAGCAGCGCCAGCATGCCCAGCCCATAGTAGGTGGGCAGTTCCCACAAATTCACGCTTGCCAGCGTGCCCAGCAGGAACGAGCCGACTATCAGCAGGCCGGCCCCTCGCCTCCAGCTCCGCCAGACCGCCCGATAATCACTGACCAGCCCCAGCAGCAGCGCAAGAAAGAGCAACGCCAGCGGAATGCCGATCAGGTGAGGGTGCAAATCGGCGAAGAGAAAGCTCCAATAGGGAAACTCGTTGATGGTGTTGGGGATCACCCGGCTGGGTCCCCAGAAATCATAGGGAGGCAGGCTTGCCTCGCCCCGAATGACTTGCACCAACCCCACCGCGCCTGCCACCAGCGCCTGCACGCCCGGCAGCGCGCTCTGTACCTGGATAGGGCTGCGTTCGGCCAGGTTGCGCACGATCTGTCCAAAGCCGTCCAGGTTGCCGAGCAGCGCCACAAAGAGCGGCGCCAGCAGCGCGGTAAGGACCGCTGACTGGTGACTGCTGACTGGTGACTTTGCAGAGGCAGAGTTGGAGTCCGCGGCGCCGCTCGCCGGTTTCTGAGCGTCAGCAATCAACGCCGCGTTATAGGCCAGGCCAAACGCATTGATCGCCGTCATGGCAAAGAGCGTCGGAATGGCAAGGTTAAATGCTACCTCCGCATAGATACCGGTCAGCTTGACCAGATAGGCGACTAAGTAAATGCCGAAGTAGTAATAGTTGATGTAGCCTCCGGCGAAGTGCGGGTCCACCGGCGGAAAAGTCGGGCTGCGCAGGATGCCGTTCAGAAAGGCAAACTCCATAAATTTCTCGCCCCCGAACCAAGGCTGCCAGAGGTCGGGATTGAACATCCGCACCACTACGAAGAGCAGATAGGCCAGGGCAAAGAGCGCCTCGCCGATGAGCAGCAGCCTCCAATTGGCCCGCAGCCATGCCCCCAAGAGCGCCCGCTGCCGCCAGGCGGCTACCGCGCCCGCCGCGACCAGCAGCCCTGCCATCAGCCAAGCGTTGCGGACCGTGTTGTGGAGCAGCCCGCTCGACGCCCCAATCCAGAGCAGCCACCCTGTGACCAGCCAGCCGAGCGTCTTGCTGATCGTGTAGCCCCGGTCGCGCAACGAGGGCAGCAGTGCAAAGGCCAACGGCCACGCGGCCCAACCAAGCAGCCCCACCACGAGCCACCAGACGGCCACACTCAACCACGGCGACTCGCTGGCGACGCGGTTCCAGCGATAATTGTCTACCAGCGGCAGCGCAGGCGGCGGTTGGTCGAGCATCAGATCGGCTTCCGGCGCGTCCGGCGCGGCGTTATCCCCTTCGCCGCCCGCCAACCACCCGACCACGCCTCCGACTAGACCACGCTGCGCGCTCGCCGGGTCGCTGCCCAACCCCAACGCCTCCAGCAGCGGGCTGAGCGGCGAGTCCTTGCCCCGGTAATAGGGAATCGCCCGTTCCCAACTGCGCTCAAAGACCGCGTCGAACTCTGCGTCGCTCAGGTCGCGCACCTTGCGGAAGATAGTCACCTGAGGGTGGTCATAGAGGCTCCAGCTCTCATCGGCGTGGCGGTCGTCAAAGACCCAACCAAAGAGACGCGGCGGCGACGTCACCTCCTGGGCCAGCTCAAAGCCCAGCCGCCCATCCCACATGGCCTCATAGTAGCGGTTGGTCATAGGATAGCGTTCGGGCAGCTCATCTACACTATCATAGATGCGCTTGGAGCTGTAGACCACATAATCAGCCTCGCGCAGCTTGGCCTTCAGGATTTCATATTTTTCAGCGGTGTCCTCCTCATAAGGACTCCAGTCAATGTTGCGCAACCCGGCGCTGCCCATGTCCATCCCCGGCTCGCCCGGTATGGCTTTGGGCAGCGGGTCATCCCACAATTCCCACAGGATCACCGAATCGCGCGGGACATTCTCATAGATCCACCGGCTGGCGGTGATCCAGGTGTGCGGGTGATTGTATACGCCGTTGACATAGGCAGCCGACCAGAACAGCCCCCCGCCAAAGGCCACCAACGCGACCCCAATCGCCGCCCACCGCTTTAGCGGGGAGAGGGCAGTCGAGAGTCGAGAATTCTGCCCCCACTCCCGGCTGCCGGCTCCCAACCCCCTATAAAACAGCCACAGCGCGCCCGCGGCAAAGAGCGCCACAAAGGGCAGCACAGGACTCATATATCGGTTGAACTTGGCGAGGAAGGCGCCTGTGAGTCCAAAGTAGGGGATCACCCAGGCCCACATCAGCACATTTGCAGCTTCATAAGCTGGTAGCCGGCCCTGCGCCGCCAGCCATCTAGCGACCGTCCGCGCCAGCACAATCAGCATCACCAGCGAGCCGGCCAACCCAACCAACCCCAACGGCCAGCCCATCCCCCACTGCACTTGCTGGCGGATAAAGTAGAGGTAGGGCGTCGTGTTGCGG
>DATLZJ010000196.1:0-13614 GCA_035574055.1 Caldilineaceae bacterium | reverse complement strand
GTTCATGCGTTTTCCACGTTTACCGGTTGTGCAGAAAGGTGAGTTGATGGTTTGGGCTGATCAATGCCTTGGGAATTTGAGGTATAGAGGTAGCACTTGACCGTCCTGCCCTCCACTTCAATGTCGGGCGGATCGGCCTTGCGGCAGATGTCCATGACAAACGGGCAGCGACCGGCATATTTGCAGCCGACGCGGGTATATTCCTTCACCTCCATCGCGCCCAGTTCGATCTGCTTGGCCCACACGCGCCGGCCCTCCGCCGTGGGCTTGGGCACCGATTCCTGGAGCAGTTGAGTATAGGGATGGAGGGGCCGGTCCAGCACGGCTTCCACCGGCCCCGACTCGACTACATAGCCGCGCAGCATGATGGCGATCCGGTCGCTGATGTAATAGGCAGTCGCCAGGTCGTGGGTGATGTAGATCACGCTCACCCGCTGCTCGTCGCGCAGCTTGCGGAAGACATTGACAATAGACATGCGCAGCGATGCGTCCACCATGGAAACCGGCTCGTCGGCCAGGATCAGGCGGGGCTGTGGGATCAACGCCCGCGCCACCGAGACCCGCTGAATCTGGCCGCCGGACAGTTCATGGGGGTAACGCTTGCTCACCTCTTCGAGCGATAAGCCGACCTGATGCAGCGCCTCGTCCACAATCGGCACAGCGGCGCGGCGGTTGGGCGCCCGCCCAAAGCTCATCGCCGTGTCAAAGAGATACTCCTCCACACGGCGCAGCGGGCTGAAGGTCTCGAAGGGGTTCTGGAAGACCGGCTGGACCTTCTTCATAAAGGTCATAACCTCATCGCGCCGCTTGATGGCGGCAATATCCCGGCCCTCAAAGAGCACGCGCCCCTCGGTGGGGTCCAGATCACGCAGCAGCAGCCGCGCCAGCGTCGTCTTGCCGCTGCCGCTCTCGCCCGCCAGGGTGAAGATCTCCGGCTTGTCGCTATCGAGCGCAAAGGAGACATTGTTGACCGCTACCAGGCGAGTCCCCCCCAGTAACCCGCCGATGTGAAACGCGGCCGTCACATGCTGAACGTCGAGGAGCTTTTGTGGATGGCTCATGCAGGGGTCTCCGTGACGAGATGGCAGGCAACCCGATGGCGGTCGGCCAAGGTGATCATCTCCGGCACTTGCGTGCGGCAGATTTCCATGGCATAGGGGCAACGGGGGTGGAAGCGGCAGCCGCTCGGCGGGTTTGCCAGGTTGGGCGGCGCGCCGCCAAGGCTCTCCTTGCTTGTCTTGTCGCCGATGACCGGCAACGATTGGATCAGGTGCTGGGTGTAGGGGTGGCAGGGCGCGTTGAAGATGGTCTCGGTCGGCGCTTCCTCCACAATCCGGCCCGCATACATGATAGCGACGCGGTCGGCCACATTGGCATGGACCGCCAGATCGTGTGTCACCAGCAGCACGGTATTGGCGCTTTCGGCCTGAATCTCTTTGAGCTGCTGGAGGACCCCGCGCTGGACGACCACATCCAACGCGGTCGTCGGCTCATCGGCGATGATCAGGCTAGGGTGGAAGACTGTCGCCAGGGCAATGGCGACCCGCTGGCGCATCCCACCGGAAAGCTGGTGGGGGTAGAGGTTCAGCACGTCGGGCGGCAGGCCAAGCTTTTGGACATGGGCGCGTATCTGCTCCAGAAACTGCCGCTTGTCCTCGATGCCCTGATGGGTGCCGACAATGTCCTCGAAGGTGCGGATAATCCGGCGCACCGGGTTCAGCACACTCATCGAGCCTTGCATCACATAGGAAATCTCTTTCCAACGGACATTGAGGCGCAGCTCATCCGGGTTGATCGTCAACATATCCACCGCAAAGTCGCCGAAATCGTAGCGGACGCTCCCCGACTCGACCCGGAGCGGTGGTTTGATGGTGCCGGAGATGACCTTGATCAGCGTGGTCTTGCCACAGCTCGATTCACCGGCGATCCCGTAGATCTCATTGGGATATAGCTCGAATGAGACGCCATCCACGGCGCGCACCGTCCGCGAAATCCCATAGACTTCGGTCCGGTAATAGGCGCGCAGGTCTTCAACTTTGAGTAAGGGCATGGCTCAACCACCAATCCGCCGGAGACGGGTACGCGGGTCAATATATTCGTTGACGCTTGAAAAGAGCAGGTAAAGGCCCAGGAACAAGATAATCGCCACGATCACCGGCGCGCCCAGCCACCACCAGATGCCGGCCACCAGGGCCTGGTGTTGGTTGGCCCAGAAGATCGTGGTGCCGATGGTGGGGACGGTGACATCCGACAGGCCCAGCACGCTCAACGTCACCTCCATGCCGATAGACCAGAGCATGTTATTGATGGTCGTGGCAAAGACGATGGGCAAGACGAAGGGCAGATGCTCCTTCATCGTGATCCGGAACGGAGTACTGCCTGAATAGACCGCAGTGCGCGTGAAGGCCCGCTCTTTCAGGCTCAAGACCTGGGCGCGAATGAGCCGGGCGTCCCACGGCCAGCCAAAGAGGCCCAAGATGATCGCCAGCGTCAGAAAGCTCAATTGTCCCTGGAGCAAGAAGCTCAAGAGGATCAGGATGGGCAAGACGGGCATCACCACAAAGCTATCGTTGATCGACATCAGGAACCTGTCAATCAGCCCGCCCCGATAGCCGGCGGTCAGGCCGACGAAGATGGCGATCACGCGTGAGACGGCCGCGGTGACCAACCCCAGGATGATCGAGTTGCGCACGGCAAAGGCCATCCACCAAAAGATATCTTGGCCGCGCGAGTTGGTGCCGAAGGGGTATTCCCACGACGGCGGCACATCCGCCGGCACCATAAAGGTGCGTTCCGGCTCCTGGGGAGAAACGATGGAGAGGAACGCCAGGATCAGCACCGCCAACAGAAAGATAAAGGCAATGCGAAACCGGGCATCGTGTTTGAGCAGATCACGTAAGATCGTCAGCATGGGGCGCTCTTTACTGGTGACGCACCCGCGGGTCGAACAGCGGGTAGATCAGATCGAGAATGAGCACAGACGTGGCGACGCCGACAATCGAGAGCAGCGCAATACCCATGATCAGGGAGTAGTCGTTTGCCATAACGGCCTGGAGGGTAAGCAACCCCATCCCAGGATAGCCGAAAACCACCTCCATGATCAAGGCGCCGCTGAAGATCAGCCCCAGTTGCAGCGCCAGGCCGGTGATCTGCGGCAACAGCGCGTTGCGCATGACATATTGATAGAGAATGGTATTTTCGCGCAGCCCGGCGTTCTCGGCATAGACCACATAATCTTCCGAGATAATGTTGGAGGTCAGCGACTTCATGCCGATGAACCACCCCCCAATGCCGATGATCACCAGGCTGAGAGCCGGAAGCACCGAATGCCTGATCACCGTCAATATAAAGCTAAGGCTAAACTCCACATGAGTGCCGGGGGGATAGGCGCCGCTGAAGGGGAAGATCGGGATGAAGTAGGCGAAGACGGCCAGCAGCACCAGGGCCATGATGTAATAGGGGATCGGGCGTACAGCCTGGCTCACCACATCTACCACCCGGATCACCGGATTATTCTCGTAATAGCTGGCGAAGGCGCCCAGCACGTTGCCCACGATCCACGAGATCAACACCGCGGTCAAAAGCAGACCAAAGGTCCAGGGCATCGCCTGTGCGATTAAGCTGGAGACAGGCGTGGGGAACGAGGAGAGGGACGGCCCCAGGTCGCCCCGCAACAGCCGCCCCCAAAAGGCGAGATACTGCTGCCAGGGGCTGCCCGATAGGCCATACATCTCCGTCAGCGCCTCGCGCAGGTGCTCAATCGCCTCAGGGCTGACCTGGGAGCCGCTCATCATGAGCTGGCTGATCTGGCGCTCCACCGGATCGTTGGGCGAGAAGCGCGGGATGATAAAGGTCAAGGTGACGCCCAGGAAGATGACCATGATGTACTGGCCAATCCGTGGGATGAGATAGCTCAAGATAAACTTGCGCACTTCTGGTCCTCCTGGCCGAGGAACACCCGCTGCGGCGGGTGGGCCGCAGCGGGTGAACGGCAGACATGGCTATGCCTGAGAGCCTTTGGGCTTGATCATCACGAACATGTACTTGGTGTTGGCCCAGTTGGCGACGGGGTTGGTATAGGGGTTCTCCGCCGTCGGGAATCCCTCCCAGTAGGTTTCATCGCAGACCGAGAAGACATTGTAGGCCATGATCGGGGTGATGGGCATCTCGCGCGCGGCGAGCTTGATGAACTCCAGCCCCAGCTCAATGCCCTTCGGGTCGTCGAAGTCCAGCCGCTGGATCGCCTCGATGATGGGGTCAAGCTCCGGGTGGCGCCAGCGCATCCGGTTGCGGCCAACGGCGTTCTCGCCGGTCGGGCGGTAGAAGTCCGAGTGCCAGGACTCCAGGAAGAAGAACAGGTCCGGATGGCCGCCCCAGGTTTCAATCGTCCAGCCGAACTCGGCGTCGAACTCGCCCAGCAAGGCCAGCCTGGCGCGCGAGGCGTTGTCACGCACATCGAGGCTGGCGTCAATGCCGAACTCGTTCCAGTTCTCGACGATCATGGCCGCGCCTCGATTCATGACCGGCCGGGTGTCGCCTTCGGCCAGCAGGGCGATCCGGAACGGCTCGCCGCTGGGCAACAGCCACTTGCCGGCGGAATCGCGCGTGCATCCGGCCTGGAGCATCAGCTTTTCGGCGGCGTCCAGGTCATACTTCCACCAGCCGTAACCGATGGTTTTGCGGATCTCCTCGGCGTCGGTCGGCACCATATCGCCCAAGGACTTGCGCGCCTCCTCGGCAATCCTCATGCTGGCTTCCGGGTCATAGGGCGCATAGGGCTGTCCATCAATCTCAATGGTGAAATCATTGAGCCAGCCCTGAAGCGGCTCGAAGTAGTACTGCGGGTAGAGACCGGTCGGCGGCACATGGATGGCCGAGATGGTGGCTGCGCCGCGGTAGGAGGCCATCGCCACCCGCACGATGTCAATCGCCAGCGTCAAGGCCCAGCGTATGTCGCGGTTGTCCAGCCCCGGCTTCTCATTGTTATAGATCACCGACGGCAGGGTGGGATCTGGGTGCGCCCAGGGGAATGACTTGAACCAACTCTTGGAGGTGGGGTTGGTGCGCGCCAGGGTGATCATCCCCTCCGGCGCGATGTCATGGATCACATCCAGGTCCTTGGCGGTTTGGGCCATGACCTTCTTGTCGCTGGGGCCGGGCGCGATATACATGGCATATTTGGGCGCAGGCATCCCGAAGCGGGCCAGGGTTGTGCGCTCCCAGTCCTCGCGGCGCTCCCACAGATACCAGTTGCCGTTGGGGTCAAAGTCCTTGAGGACGTAAGGGCCAAGGCTGACGGGCGGGTTGAAGGTAAAGGCCACCACGTCGTCCTGCTGCTCAAAGATGTGCTTGGGCATCATGAAGCAGGCGCTCCAGCGCACGGTGAAAAGACCGTGGAAGCGGGAGTTCGGCTCGGTGAGGTGGAAGATAACATTGTAGTTGTCCACCTTCTCGATGTGGTCCACATACTTGCTGAACTGGCCGGTATAGGCTAGGCCCGGTGTATTCTTTTGGATCTCGACCGTGTAGATCAGGTCGTCGGCGGTAAACTCGACGCCGTCGCTCCAGTAGATGCCCTGGCGGAGCTTGACCGCCATCTGGGTGAAGTCCTCGTTGTAGACGGGCTTCTCCTCGGCCAGCGAGTTGTCCCACACGCCATCAATGCCGGCGTCGGGGTCAATGTACCAGAGGGCGTCCAGCCCCAACTGCTGTAAGCCGGTGGAGGCGCTCTGAATGCCTGGCCGCCAGCGGTTGAAGTCATCGGCAGGCACCACACGCCCGGTCGGGTTTTCCAGGATCAGGGTTTCAGCCCGTGGCACCCCTGGCGCGACCTCGCCGGCTGCTGCCCCTGGTTGGCCGGCGGCCGCCGGCGCGCTGCCTGCCGGGCCGGCGGGGGCAGCACAAGAGGCCAGCACACTGCCGGCAGTCACCAGCCCCAACTGTGCCAGAAATTCACGTCGTGACAGCATGTACCTTCTCATCATTTCCTCCTAGAAAGGGTGAATTGGGGAACGTAAGACAAGAGGAAGTTATGTGTCTTCATTGTTTAAGCTTGGACTGCTGAACCCTGTACGGCTGAACCCATTGCCGCTCGTCCTTTGCGAGATAAAAGGTTTTAACCCTCTGCACAAGCAAGTCTCAACAGATAGAGCCAGACGGGACAGATACCTTATCAGGCGTGATAGGAGGTAACTCAGTGGGCGGGCAACTCAATGAGCCGCCTACCCAATGCCAGCATGGAGAAACACCGTCGCTAGCGATACACAACGCTGGGATATTGGGACGAATTAAAGGTAACAGAAGGCGTTGCGGCTGTCAAGTCTTTACTGCCGCCCGCTCTTGAGGGCGTGTAGCGGCCGGATGAGTTCACAGCCGCTCCAGCAATGCGCTGCGCCGCAAGACCCGCGCCCCCAGCCAGATCAGCGCCAGGTCAATCAGCCATGCCCCCGCCCCCAGCACAAAGACCAGCCCAGGCCCAAAATAGAGCGCACCGGTGCTCTGGCTGATCATCAGCCCCACCACCGGCAGCACGACCAGCCCGCCGATCTGGTATGCCTCCTGGAAGGTGCCTACCCGCGCCGAGATCAGGATCGTCACGCCTAGCCCAAAGCCCGCCAGCGCCGGCGCAACCCAGAGGGCCAACAGCCACCACATGCGATTGGGGAAAAAGATATAGCCAAACAAAGGCCAGCCCACCACATTCAGCACGACGGCATAGAGCAGAAACCCACCCCACGCAACCGCCACTGCCGGAAGCCAGGCCGACAGAAACTTCGCCGCCATCAGGTCTTGGTCACTGGTAGGCGTATAGAGCAACGCCTCCAGCGTCTTACGCTCCTTTTCCCCGGCAATGCTGTCTGCGGCGATCACGCTAGAGACCATGAGCGGCAAGATCAAGTACATGGGCGCAAAGAAGTAGACGGCCAGCAACACCACAAACGTCTGTAGCTCGTTGTATTGGGCAAGCTGGCTGCGTAGCCCGTCTGGCAATTGGCGCAGCCACTGCTCAAGGTCCTGTTGAGCATCCACGGCCAAGGCGGCGCCGGCAAGCTGGGGCGCTGCGGCAAAACCGGCGGGCAACAGCACGCAGACGATCAGCGGCACCAGGATAATGGGCAGCAAAACCCCTTTGCTGCGGGTGATCACCTTCAAGTCCTTGCGCACAATCGCAAAAATCGCGCCCCAGTTCATGAGCCTCCCATCTCATCAGCCGCCCATCTCATCGGCATGGAGGGCAAAGTAGACATCCTCTAGAGATGCCTCGGTGTAGTCAACCCGGTACAGCCGGGTTCCTGCGGCGACCAGGGCAGCCACCACCGCCGGGATGCGCTCGCGGGTGACGCCGGCTATCACCAGCGCAGCCGGCTCCCGTTGGACCTCGCCGGTATGCAGGGGCGCCAGGGCCGCGGCGGCCTGGGCTACCTGTTCCGGGTCCACCTCGATACGGAGTTGCACCTCCGGCGCCACCTGTCGGGCCAGCGCGGCCGGCGTGCCCAGCGCCAGCAGCCGCCCTTGCTGGAGCACGGCCACGCGCTGGCAGAGCCTTTGCGCCTCGGTCAGGTTATGGGTACAGAGAAAGACGGTCTTGCCTTCCTCGCGGCTCAAGCGCAGGATCAGTTCATGGAGCTGGCGGGTCGCCACCGGGTCAAGCCCCGCCGCCGGCTCGTCCAGAAAGAGCAGGTCGGGGTTGTGGAGCAAGGCGCGGGCCAGCGCCAGGCGCTGCTTCATGCCCTTGCTGAACCCTGCCACCCGCTCCTGGCTACGGTCGGCCAGCCCGAAGGTCTCCAGCAGCTCGGCTACCCGCCTCGCCCGTTCGCGGGCCGGCACGCCGAACATCGCCGCATAGAAGACCAGATTGTCCGTGGCGCTCAACCGCTCATCCAGAGAAGGCGTCTCGGTCAGCACGCCCGTCCGCCGGCGGAGGGCCGGCCCCTCGGCCACTGGGTCCAACCCCAAGACTCTCAGGCTGCCGGCGGTTGGCTCCAGCAGGCCGTTGAGCAGGCGCACGGTGGTGGTCTTGCCGGCCCCGTTGTGGCCCAACATGCCGAAAATCTCACCCGGCTGTACGTCGAGTGTCAAATCGCTTACTGCCGTGATGTCGCCAAAGTGGCGGGTCAGCCGGATGGTCTGAATCACAGAACAATTCATAAACCTCAAGGGATAGACCTTCGAGACGCTTAGGCGCCACGCTCGCGCTGGGACTCCCGAGAGCGATAGGGGATCGGGATGTATTCAACCGATGGGCGTCGCTGCGCTGCCTGCGGGTAGAGGCTCATCAATTGGTAGACTTCCTTTGGCATTTCGGTTGAAACCGGCAAACCAAGCTCACGCGCCTCGCGTACCGAGATGGGATAGTCATGGGTCCAGGTGCCGGTCGCCAACAGGACGGCCACCTGTTCCGCACGCTCACTGCCCAGCCGCTCTTCCAACAAGTTGCGCACGCTCGCTTTTACCTGCTGAATGGCTTTGCGCGCGACATCCGCCAGGATCAGGGTCTGATCGTCCACTTCATTGAGGGTTTTTTGTTCAAGCACTTTGAGAATGGAAGCGGCCGGATAATTACCCAATTGTGGATCGACCGGCCCGAGCACTGCATTTTCACTGAGCACAATCTCGTCAGCCGCCAAGGCAATCAACGTACCACCGGACATAGCATAGTGCGGCACCAGCACCGTGACCTTGGCCTTATGCTGGCGTAGCGCCTCTGCAATCTGTTCGGCGGCCAAGACCAAGCCGCCGGGGGTGTGCAAGATCAGATCAATCGGAATGGTCGGGTCTGTCAATTGGATCGCGCGCAGAATCTGTTCCGAGTCTTGAATATCTATATACCGTGCCAGCGGAAATCCCAATAGGCTCAGCGTCTCCTGGCGGTGGATCATGGCAATTACCCGGCTGCCGCGCAACGTTTCCAGCTTCTTGAGGAGCCGAAAGCGTTCATACTCCAACATGCGTTGGCGCACGACCGGTTGTAATGAGGCGATAACGAAATAAAGCCAGAGCAGGTCAAAAAACGACATAAGCGACTCCCACTGAGGACAAGTCAACGGCTATCCCATGGCTACCAAGGCCAATACTCATCAGGATACCACTGTGGCGTCTGCGGTCGCCGCGCAAAGAGTTGAACCAACGCCATACCCGCGATGAACCCCCCGGCGTGCGCCCACCACGCCACGCCGCCATAGGCTTGATAGCCGATACCCAGCGCAAAAAGCCCGTTGAGGAGTTGGGATAAGAACCACAACCCCAAATAAATCAGCGCCGGCACCTCCACAAACCAGGGCAGGAAAAAGAGGGGGACAAAGGTAATGACACGCGCCGTCGGGAACAAGATGAGATAAGCGCCCAACACGCCGGAGATAGCGCCGCTGGCGCCAATCGTGGGCACGGAAGAACCGGCATTGGTGTAAATATGGACCAGCCCGGCCGTGGCCCCGGTGAGCAGGTAGAAGACCAGATAGCGCAGATGGCCCATGCGGTCTTCCACGTTATCGCCGAAGATAAACAGGGCCAGCAGATTGGAAGCCAGATGCCACCACCCGGCATGGAGAAACATGGAGCTGAAGAGCGTCAGCCATTCGCCCAGGCCACCCACGGTTAAAAAGCGCACAGGCAGAACGCCATAGGCATAGACAAACGGCTCCAACTGAGGCCCCAGGCTTACCTCGAAGAGGAAGACCGCTACGTTACCCAGGATGAGCAACCAGTTGATCAAGGGGAGGTTCCGCGCAGGGACTGTATCCTGGAGAGGGATCATAGGTGTGTCTTCCTCCCGGCCAAACCTGCTAGACGAGATCGGCTAGACAGAATGTAATGTATAGACAAGAAGCTGTCCCGGCACAGGCTGGCGCCGCCTGTGCCGGGACAGCTCAAGGTCTCCAATCTTACCGCTACCAGACCCTGGGGGCAAAGGGGATGATCTGCGCGTCCCGGATGAGCTGATAGAGCATCGGCCCATAGGAGATGAGGATCAGGGCGATGGCGCCGTTGATCCACGGCCACCAGCGGTCCAGCCAGGCCGGCGCCTCAGTGCCCGCCATCGGCTCAGCCACCGGCATCTGCACCTCTTCCTTGAGCTTGCGGCCCGGCAGCAGCACCGTACCAAAGATCACCATAAAGAAGAGGGTGGCGCTGATAAAGAGCAACCCCACACCAAGCACCGACTCTATCAGGAAGGGCGTCCACTCCGGCTGGGCATAGGGCGCCTCGCCCAACATCGTCCGCCGGGGCGCGCCCATGCGCAGACCGAGGATGTGGTAGGCATTGGCGAAGAGGGCCATGCCGAAGAACCAGGTCCAGGCTTGGGCGAGCGCTAACCCGCGGGTGAAGAGCCGCTTGCCGGTCAGCTTAGGCACCAGCCAATAGCAGATGCCAAAGAAAGTCAAGGTGGTAGCCGAGCCGACCGTGAGGTGGAAATGGCCCGGCACCCAGGCCGTGTTATGCACGACCATATTGACATTATACGAAGCGTTGACAATGCCGCCGATGCCGCCAAAGGCAAAGAGGATCATTGCCAGATTCTGGGCCGCATAGGAAGGGTTGCCCCAGTTGAGTTTGCGGATCCAGCCGAAATAGCCCTTGCCGCCGCGGGCGCGGGCGCCGATCTCCAACGAGGCGATAACGGTAAAGGCGGTCAAAAGGCTCGGAAAGGCCAGGCTCAACGTCAGGGTGCCGTGGATGAACTTCCAGATTTGGGGGATGCCGGGGTCGGCATATTGGTGGTGGAAGCCGACAGGCACCGAGAGGAGCAGGAAAAGCCAGAAGACCAGCCGGGCCAGCGAATCGCTGAACATCTTGCCGCCGGTTTGGGCGGGCAACATGCCATACCAAGAGAGGTAGGCCGGCAGCAGCCAGAAGTAGACCAGCGGGTGGCCGAAGTACCAGAAGAGCGAGCGCGCCAGCAGCGGGTCCGCGCCATCGCTCCAGCCGAGCGCGCCGGGCAACAACAAGAAGAGGATTTCCGCGGCGACGCCCAGCGTGGCAAGCTGCCACATGACCATCGTAATGAGCGCGCCCAACGCCAGGAAGGGGGTGCGCACGCCCGGATTCTCGCGCCGCCAAGCGCCATAGGTGAAGTAGAGACCGTAGCCCACCGTCCACGAGCCGACCACCACCAGCGTCAGGCCGGCGTAAAAGGTCCAGTCGGCCAACATCGGCGGATAGAAGGTGTATAGCACCGTCGCCATATTTGCCAGCAGCGGATAAGCCGCCAACAGCAGCCCCCCGGCCATCAGCACCAGCGCCAGCACGTTCACCCAGGGGTAGCGCAGCGGTCGCTTCAGGCTATTCACCACCACAAAGGTGAAAAACCCACAGATAAAGAAAGTGGTCCATATCAGGGCATTGAGCACGCCGTGGAGCGTCAGCCCCTGGTAATAGCTGCGGATGCCGGGGGCGACATATTGATAGAGGTTGATGCCGGCGTGTTCCAGCCCTTGCAGCACGCCAAGCCACAGGCCGACCGTCAGCGCGCCGATGCCGATACCGATGTTCCAGCCGGTGAGCCGGTTGACGAGCCGGTGATCCTCCTTGGTCAAGGGAACGGGGGTGGGTTGCGCCGCCGGTATGGCGGCGGGCATGGTTTGGACAGACATAGTTTGCGCCTCCCCTTTCGTTTAATTTTCGTGGACCTGGGCCTGTTCGCCCACGGCAACTTCTGTGGACGGCTCCTCCACGGTGATCCAGCCGTACATGGTATGGTGCAGTTGGCCGCAGTATTCGTGGCAGATGAAGTGATAGGTGCCCGGCTCCTCGAAGGTAGCAGTCAGTTTGGAGACCTGGCCGGGCAGCGCCATCATGTTGATATTGGTGTTTTGGATCTTGAACCCGTGCTGCACATCCTGGCTGGTGACGTAGAACGTGAGGGTCGAGCCGGCGGGAATGACGATCTCCTGGGGTGTGAACTGCCAGATTTGGGCGCGGATATAGACTTCGTACCTGCCGGGCGCCAGCTCCCGCAGCGCCGGGTTGGCAAAGGGGCTGCCCGGCTCATAGAGCTTGGTCGGGTCAATACGCTGCGTCACGCCGGGAACCTGAAAGCCCGCGGCAAAGCCGGCCAGAGTGATCGCCAGAAAGAAGATCACCAGGATGACCACCGCCAGCCGCATCCAGATACCTTCATAGCGGTCTACATGGAGCGTCTCTGCGGTGGCATCTGCGGGTTCCCCGCCGTGACCGGCAGGTTGCTCATTCCCAGGTGCGCCGGAGGCATGGGATTCGTGTGGCCGCAAGTCGCTCATTGGGTCACCCCGCGCGAGAGCATGGTGAGATAGGCGTTGCCCCAGAGCGCCAGGACGATCAGGGCATAGACCAGCAAGAGCGCGATCGTGCCTTGTGGTGTATCAGGTCCTTGCTTCACGGCTAACTTCTCCTCCTGTTGGTAGGACATTGGGTGGGACATGGACTCGGGCAAGCGATAAGGGTTGTATCGCTGAATAGGATTAAAGCCGAATAGGATTGAATAGGATCGCACAAGCCGCCGGCTGCGTACAGGGCAGGCACCTTGCGTTATAGAGCTGGATGTTAAAGCCGCTCAAACGGCGCGCTCGCCGCGGCAGACGTTATCCCCGCCGCATCAGGTAGGTCAAGTCGGCAGCCATATCGGCGCCGGTGACGCCATAGGGAAAGACCATACGGACTTGCCCGTCCGGGTCAATCACCGTGACCGCGCTGGTGTGGTCTACCATATAATTGCCCTGCTCATCGGCTTCATGATGCTCGAAGTAGATGCCAAACTGGCTGGCGACGGCCTGGATTTGCTCTACTGTACCGGTCATGCCCAAGAAATCGGCGTGGAAGGCAGGCAAGTAGGCGGCCAGATGCTCCGGCGTATCCCGCTCCGGGTCCACCGAGACCAGGATGACCTGCACGTTTTCGGCCCGCTTGTCGCCTAGCGCCTTTACCATATTGGCAAGGTCATTCAACGTAGTCGGGCAGACATCCGGGCAGTAGGTGTAGCCGAAATAGAGCAGCACATAGCGGCCGCGGAAGTCGCTCAGGGACATCGGCTCCCCTGTGGAGGTCATGAGCGTAAAGTCCTGCGCCTCACGGGGCGACTGGATCAAGACGCCATGCAGCTCCGGCGGGCGGAACCACCAGCCGGCCAGCATGAGCAAGAGCAGGCCCAACGCCGATGCGCCGGCCAGCCAGAAGAGGGGGCCGGTCCCGCGCCGCCGCGCGGCGGTCGCCGCCGAGGCCGGAGGGGTCGTTGCACGCTCCGCCGGGGCGCGTTCCTCAACTGGAGCCTCGACTGAATCGAGTGGTTGGCTTTCCAGGTTTGTCATCACAATATCACAATCACAAAATCCCGGTGAGAGGACTCACTTCGGGTAACAGAGAAACAGATGGGCCGCCTCATAGGCGTAGCGGTTGATCCCGCGGCTGTTCTGCGCCTCGCGCACCAGCAGCCCCACATCGCGCGCCAGGATCGCCGGGTCGGGCGTTGGCGTCCGGTAGACGGCGCGCTGGATGCCCCAGCCGTCCACCAGCACAAAAACCGGGTCGAAGGTATAGCTGCCGTCGTCGTTGCGGTTGTAGTAGACGCCGAAGCCCCCGCCGATGACCGTCTTGAGCTGCTCCGGCTTACCGGTGATAAAGCGCCACCGGTCTGAGCCGGCC
>DATLZJ010000195.1:0-4932 GCA_035574055.1 Caldilineaceae bacterium | reverse complement strand
ATCAGACCGCGCTCTTGGGCGCTGGCGGGCTGATCAGCGTGGTGGACCAGGTGCTGCGCGGCCAGGCCGACAACGGTCTGGCGCTGGTGCGCCCCCCCGGCCACCATGCGCTGCCCCACTGGGGCATGGGCTTTTGCCTGCTGGCGAACCCGGCCATTGCCGCGCGCTGGGCGCAGGACCAATTTGGCCTGCACCGTATCCTGATCGTAGACATTGACGTGCACCACGGCAACGGCACCCAGGAGGTTTTTTACCGGGACCCGTCGGTGCTCTTCTTCAGCATCCACCAATACCCCTTCTATCCCGGCACCGGCGCAGCCAACGAGACAGGATTGGACAAGGCCGAAGGTTCGACCATCAATGCGCCCTTTCCGGCAGCGGTAGGCGACGAGGGCTATCTGGCTGCCCTTCAGCAAATCCTCGCGCCGGCGGCCCGCCTGTTCCGCCCAGAACTGATCCTGCTTTCCGCCGGCTTTGACGCCCACTGGATGGACCCCCTGGCCCACATGCGCTTGAGCGTGACCGGCTATCATCGCCTGATCCTGGAGTTGATGGCGCTGGCCGACGAGTTGTGCCACGGGCGGCTGGTCGCGGTGCTGGAGGGGGGCTACCATGTCAATGTGCTCTCCCATTGTGTCTTGAGCACGCTGCGGGCGCTCAGCGGCAGCCAGCAGGGGCCGAGCGATCCCTATGGCCCTGCGCCCGGCGGCGAGCGAGACGTGACCGCGCTGCTGGCGCGGCTCAAGGCGCTCCACCGCATCGCCGACCCGCCCTTTTATTCACTTCCCAGTTAAACAGCTCCCTCTATTTGGACTCTGCCTTACGCTTGCAGGATAATAGTCAGCCGGGCGGCGCTCAAGCATCCGTGGCAGCGCGCCCGGCGCTTTGATTGGAAGTCAATGCACCCGCGTGAGCACGTTGTTGTCCGACTGGAACCGAGCCATGGACTTGGCCCTGGCGCGCGCCGAGGCCCCCATCGCCGCGCAGATGGCCCAGATCGTGCTGCGCCACCTGCCGCGCCACCTGGCAACCTATCAGCGGTTGCTCCAGGTCACCTGGGCGCTCAAGCGTTGGAACGAGGGCGAGGATTGGGCGCGGCGGCTGCTCCAGGCCGACCCCGGCAATCCCCTGGCCTGGCGTTCGCTGGCCCAGGCCGCCGAAGGGCGCGGTCGCCGCGCCCAAGCTCATGCCATGTGGCGGCGAGCCTTTGAGATGAACCCATATGAGCCGGAAATCCGCGCAGGGCTGGCCCGCACCAGCCTGGACGACCCCAACGCGCTGGGGTTGGATTTAGCCTGCCTGGCGGCGCTCTACCTGCGTGGGCTGCGTTGGGAGGCGGCGGCCCGCACCTATCGCCAGTTGGTCAAGGCCGACCCGCGGCGCATAGATTTCCAGTTGTATCTGATGGCGGCGCTTTGGCAGAGCCGGGCCGTAGAGGAAGCCTACACCCTGGCCCGCCACCTGGTGCAAAGCCACCCCTATTTGCTGCTGGCCTGGGTGGTGCTGGATGCAACCGGCGATGAGAATGACCAGGCGTTGGCCCGGAATCCGATTGAAACCATGGACCCCGACGGCGATTATGCCAGCGGGGTATTGGGAATGCCCGGCCAAGTCCGCAGCACAACGGCGGCCGCGCCCGTCACCCTCCCTGTCAGCGACGACGAGGCAGCCCGGCTGGCCGCCTATCTGGAGGCCGCCTGACCCAATCCGTGAATTCTTGTTGACCAACGCATAGTTTACCAAGCAGTAGCTCAAAAGAATCCACCGTACAGGAGCCTGAAACAAATGGAGCGCACTTTCATTATTTTGAAGCCCGACGCCGTGCAGCGCGGGCTGGTCGGCGAGATTATCAGCCGCTTTGAGCGCCGGGGTCTCAAGATCGTCGCCATGAAGTTTATGCAAGTGGACGAGGACTTGGCCCGCCGCCATTACGCCGTCCATGAGGGCCGCCCCTTCTTTGCCGGCCTCATCCAATACATTACCCGTGCGCCGGTCGTGGCGATGGTGGTCGAGGGGACCAACGCCATCGCTGTAGTGCGGGCGACGGTCGGCGCCACCAAGCCTGCCGAAGCCGCGCCGGGCACCATTCGCGCCGACTTCGGCCTGGAGATCGGGCGCAACCTGGTCCATGCCAGCGATGGGCCGGAGACGGCCGCCAGCGAGATCGAACTGTGGTTCGGCCAGGAGTTGGTGACGTGGCAACGGGCGATCGACCCCTGGATTTTCGAGTAGGGAATTTTCGAGTAGGAGCTTATTGAGCAGTGGTTTGACGCCTGGCAAGTGACTACACTACAATAGGCGCAACAATCCATCGCACCTACAAACCGTCCATATGAAAGCTGTCTGAATGAAAGCTGCCCGATGCAGAGACGCCTGAGTGTGTCGCGCAGCGGTAGACCATGCCTGCGCAGCATGGCGCCGGTTGTCGAGATTCGGTGTTGTCCCCTGTTCCCAAGACGAGCATCCACGGCCCAAAATGATGTGTGCGTGTAGTTGAAGACCGCGATGAACCAGTTGTTCCGTCGTGCAGAGGAGGAACCTATGTCACAAGTCTTTGATACGACAGCATCCAAAAGCGAGGTCTATTATCCGTCGGCGGAAGTCATTGCCAATGTCTCGCTGCCGAACTATATGGAGCTGCGCGAGGAGGCGCGGCGTGACCCTATCGCCTTTTGGGATGCGCGTGCCAAAGAGATGGTCGAGTGGTACGAGCCGTATGACCAGGTGTTGGATGAGAGCAACGCGCCCTTCTTCAAGTGGTATACCGGCGGCAAGATCAATATCGTCCACAATGCGCTGGACCGGCATATCAAGAGTTGGCGCAAGAACAAACTGGCCTTAATCTGGGAAGCGGAGGACGGCGAGCAGCGCACCTTCAGCTACTTCAAGCTCTGGAAGGAAGTCAACCGCTTCGCCAACATCCTCAAGAGCATGGGCGTCAAGAAGGGCGACACCGTAACCATCTACATGGGTCGAGTGCCTGAGTTGCCCATCGCCATGCTGGCGACAGCCAAGATCGGCGCGATCCACAGCGTGGTCTACGGCGGTTTCAGCGAGCAGGCATTGGCCGACCGCATCCAGGATGCGCAGAGCAAGGTAGTCGTAACCTGTGACGGCGCCTGGCTGCGCGGCAAAACGGTCAACCTCAAGGACATCATGGACGAGGCGATCTCGCGCAGCCCGGTCGTCCAGCGGGTAATCGTGCTCAAGCGCACAGGCCAGCCGGTCAACATGGTAGCCGGTCGCGACTTTTGGTGGCATGAGCTGGCTGCGCTGCCCATCGCCAGCCCCTACTGTGACACCGAGCCGATGGACGCCGAAGACCCCCTGTTCATCCTCTATACCAGCGGCACCACCGGCAAGCCCAAGGGCCTGATGCACTCCTGCGGCGGGTACCAGGTCTTTATCGCCACGACCTTGAAATATGCCTTCGACACCAAGGAAGAGGACCGCTGGTGGTGCGCCGCCGACCCCGGCTGGATCACCGGCCATAGCTACATTGTCTATGGGCCGCTGATCCTGGGGCTGACCAGCTTTATGTACGAAGGCGCGCCCGGCTATCCCTACCCGGACCGCTGGTGGCAGCTCGTCGAGAAATATGGCATTACCATCCTCTATACCGCGCCTACGGCGATCCGCGGGCTGATGCGCTTCGGCGACGCCTGGCCCTCCCGCCATGACCTGAGCAGCCTGCGGCTGTTAGGCACGGTCGGCGAGCCGATCAATCCAGAAGCCTGGCGCTGGTACT
Source organism: Caldilineaceae bacterium (assembly GCA_035574055.1). Classification (GTDB taxonomy): domain Bacteria; phylum Chloroflexota; class Anaerolineae; order Caldilineales; family Caldilineaceae; genus QEUY01. The sequence continues at coordinate 1,184 of DATLZJ010000195.1, read as the reverse complement.
ACACGGTCATCGGCAAGGAACGCTGCCCCATCATTGATACCTGGTGGCAGACCGAGACCGGCGGCTTTATGATCACGCCGACGCCGGTCGTGCCGCTCAAGCCGGGCAGCGCCACCTTGCCCTTCCCCGGTATTGACGCCGATGTGGTGCGGGAAGATGGAACCTCCGCCGAAGCCAACGAGGATGGCTATTTGGTCATTAAGCGCCCCTGGCCGGGCATGGCCCGCACCGTTTGGGGCGACCCCGACCGCTACATCCAGACCTACTGGTCCGACTTTGAAAAGCAGGGCTGGTATTTCACCGGCGACAGCGCGCGCAAGGACGAAGACGGCTACTTCTGGATCATTGGCCGCATGGACGATGTAATCAAGGTGAGCGGTTACCGCTTGGGCACCGCCGAGGTGGAAAGCGCGTTGGTCAGCCACAAGGCTGTGGCCGAGGCTGCCTGCATCGGCGTGCCCGACGAGCTACGCGGCAATGTGATCCACGCCTTCTGCATCCTCAACGCCGGGGTCAACGGCGATCAGGCGCTGGTAGAGGAGTTGAAGAACCATGTGCGCCACGAGGTCGGCCCCATCGCCGTCCCGGCAGCTATTGAGTTTGTGGACACGCTGCCCAAGACGCGCAGCGGCAAGATCATGCGCCGGCTGCTCAAGGCCAAGATTCTAGGCCAGCCGGTGGGCGACACCAGCACGCTGGAGGGGTAGCCCGTAGCGCCTCTGCCGTCCCGATAGCCCACGCGTCACGCGTCCGGCAGAACGCCCCCAGCGCGTTTCGCCGGACGCGTGTATCTTATGGGCTATACTTTATGACCGATAATCACCTATGATGAGTTGAGCGACACGCTCTACCTATACTCCCGCGGTAACGGAAAGCATCCCGATTGCTTCTTTGCAAGCCGATGTGCTTTCTACAGCCTGATTCTACTTTTACCGTACCAAGGAGAAGCTTATGTCTGTCAACGTGGTCGCCGGGGTTGAGATCCGCGGCGCGATCTCGCCTGCCGTCCAGGAGGTGCTCACCGAGCCGGCCCTGGCCTTTGTGGCCGACCTGCATCGCCGGTTCAACCCCACCCGTGAGCAGCTTTTGGCCCGCCGCGCCGAGCGACAGCAGCGGTTGGACCAGGGGGAGAAGCCCGGCTTTCTGGCCGAGACCGCCGCGCTGCGCGCAGCCGAGTGGCAGGT
>DATLZJ010000194.1:0-2693 GCA_035574055.1 Caldilineaceae bacterium | reverse complement strand
ACGGTGAAGCGATGGGCGCGGGTGGAGAGCTCATCATGCATCGCATCACCCGCTGCCCCGGCGTCCTCCCCGGCAGCCGTCGGGTCGCCCGCCGCCACTCCTAGCCCGCCGCGCGTGCGAAATCGCTCCACCACCCGCACGGTGGGACAGACCGCCGCCTCATCCTGAAAGATGGCCGGGCCTGCCTCCGGGTGAAGGGCCAGCAGGATCGCCTGGCGGATGCCCGGCAGCGTGCCCCGGCGCAGGAAGAAATAGGGCGCGTGGGCAATCAACAGCCGCCGCTGATAGTCGCTCCAGCCCGGGTCGAAGGCCAGCCCCAGCCAACTTCCCAGCCAGGCCAGCGCCTCGGCGGGCGCGCTGCGCACGTCGAAGAGCCGCTCCACCTGGGCGATCATCCCCTCCAAGGTGGTCAGGATGCCCTCCGGGTTGGCGAGAAAGCGGTCGAGGAAGTGAGCCGAGGTCGGGTCAGCCTGGTAGACCGCGGGCAGGTACTCGCGCAAATAGGAGAAGCGGGGATAGTGGGCGCGCAGCGCGCGTAGGGCCGGCGTCGTGCGCCGGTCGCCGCGCAGCGTCAGCCGCAGCGCCAGATAGCGTCCCTGGGCCGCCTGAAAGAGCAACTCCCAGGCGCCCGTATGGTCGCGATGGCGCTCGGCGGGACTCCACAGGTCGCCGGTGGAGGACTCCGGCCCAGGGCGCAGGTAAGGCGGCGGCTCCGGCTGCCAGGGGGCTTGGGCCAGCAGGGCCGGGCTGTCGGCGGCGCGACTCTCGACCTCAATTGCGGTCCCCGGCGGGATGCAGGCGTCCAGGCAGAGGCGATGCCAGATGCAGCCGGGGGTTTTGCCGTCGAAAATGGGCAGTTCCAACACGGCTTCGCCCGCGTAACGGCTGTGGGGCAGGGCCGCCACGGGCAGCCAACGGGTCTCCGGGTCGCTGCGGCCCTGGTCGAAGTAGGCATAGACGCTGCCGGGCGGCGCAACCAGCGCCCTGCCGCCGGCATTGCGCAGCGGGTAATAGCGCCGGTGGGCGCGCAACGCCAGCCCTTCCCCGGCCAACAGGCTCAACCCATAGACCTGATGGCCGCTGGCGGCGGCGATGTAGAGCGTGCCCAGTTCAAGAACGCCTGCCGGGGCAGGGACAAAGGCCAGGTCATGCCCATCAATGGCGGGCAGCGCCAACACCGGCTCTTCGGCGGCGCGCAGGCTCTCCTCGCGCAGCGCGACGCTCGCCACAGGGCCGGCGACACCGGGCCGGTAGCGGTGGAGGGTCGAAAGGCCGGGTTCGCGGCGGTCCAGCACCAGCAAGTCGCCGTTGGGCAGGGCCTCGACGGCGATGGGGTCTATGGTTGCATCCAGGCGCAGGGGCGCGGGCAGCCGCTCGGCGGGCGCAGTTGTGGGCGCAGCGGGGTCGCCCGCCTTGGGTTGAAAGAGCAGGGGCGCGCCGGCCACGGGCGGTTCGGCGCGCTGCACGCGCAGCGCGCTATCCAGCAACCAGACCAGCCGGTGGTCGCGGTCGAGCACGGCCAGGCCGCCATCGGGCAGGGGAGCCAGATCGAAGGGCGCTGTTGGCTCTGCCGGCGCAGCGGGTGGCAGCAAGACGCGAGCCGGTTGGCCGCCGGTATGGAGGTCAAAGACCAGCAGCGCGCCGGCCAGCCCTGCTGCCAGATAATGGCCGGTGGTGACGGCCAGCCCGGCCAGGGGCGCAGCCGTCTCGGCTGTACGCGGTTGGCTTGGCGCAAAGGGGCCGGTGGGCGGCGGGACACAGGCTGCTGGGCCGGTCGGCGGCCAATAGCGTTCCCCCTGGCGGCCCTGGCGCCAGCGTACAAAGATGGAGGCGCGGTCCTGGCCGATCCAATACCAGTGGCCGTAGCGGTCGCGCGCCGCCCCGCGGCGGTCACGGGCCGGGTCCAGCGGCTCGCCGCCATGCGCGCCAGGGAAGGTGAAGAGTTGGGGCGCGAGGGTGACGACCTGGCCCACCGGGTCAAAGCGCCAGGCCGGCGGCTCGTCGTCTGCCGGCGCGCCCGCCGACCGGCAGCGCAGCCAGTCGGCTTCCCCCAGGATCAGATGGTAGCGGACACCGTTGGCGTCAATCATGGCTCTCGTACTTAAATCATGCTTAGATCATGGCGCTCGATTCATGGCGCATCCCTAACAGCGTTCGGGGATGACCGGGATCGGCGCAAAGGTTGCTCCCGGCGGCGGCGCGGAGGGCGCGCTGCGCAGTTGGGCGAGGGGCGCCGCTGCGCCGGTGGCCGCCTCGACGGCGACGACGCGCGGCAGCTCCAGCGGCCCCAGCGCCACCTGGGTCAAGTTGTCGAGCTGAACGCCGGTAGGGCCGGTCGTTCCCAACAATAGCTCGTTGACCAGCCGCACCCCGTCTACCCGCGCCGCCACGGCCTCCAGCTCACGCTGGAGCACCGGCGTCTCCAGCGGCCAGCCGCTCCCGTCGCGCCCACCGTGGAGGGGAGAGAGAAAGGTACGCAGCGCCTGGCGCACGGCGGCCAGCACCGGCCCTGCGGCCCGTCCCCCGACCACCTGGACCCCCACCGATACCCAGATGTCCCGGTAGCGGGGGCCGCGCAGGTGTAGCTCGGTGGTAATGAGCCGGCGGGGCTGGAGATGGCGGCAGACCGCATCCAGGAAGAAAAAGTCTGGCTGGGGCGCATCCGGGGCCAGCGGGTCGCGCGCAGGGATCAG
>DATLZJ010000193.1:0-3389 GCA_035574055.1 Caldilineaceae bacterium | reverse complement strand
CTCCCCCACCCACTACATCGAGTGGCACACCTGCCTCTCCCTGAGCTTCCAGGCTCACCTGGTCAGCTTTCTCACCGAGGGCGTCTTCGAGCGGTTCCCCGGCTTGCGCGTGGTCCTGGTCGAGGGAGGGGTTGCCTGGCTGCCGGCCCTCATGTGGCGGTTGGATGCGGAGTGGAAGGCGCTGCGCTCTGAGGTGCCTTGGGTCACCAAACGCCCCTCTGAATACCTGCGCGACCATGTGCGTATCAGCAGCCAGCCCATCGAGCGCCCTGACGACGACAGGCGCCTGCTCGCCGTGCTCGAGATGATGGATGCCGAGCACCTCTTGATGTTTGCCAGTGACTATCCTCATTGGGACTTTGATTCGCCCACCCATGCATTTCCGAAGTTGCCCAAGCCGCTGCATGACCGCATCTTCCGCGAAAATGCAGCCGAGTTCTATGGGTTGAGCTAGAGGGGACACTGATGGGACGGCATGTGGTTGGCCGGGTCAGCGAGCTCCCGCCTGGGTCTCGCCGTATCGTCGAGGTCGAAGGGCGCTCGATCGGCGTCTTCAATGTACATGGAACCTACTATGCCCTGCGCAACAGTTGCCCGCACCAACTGGCGCCACTCTGCCGCGGTACGGTCACCGGCACAACACTGCCCAGCAAGCCAGGCGAGTACAAATGGGGACGGGAGGGCGAGATTATCCGCTGTCCCTGGCATGGTTGGGAATTTGACATTACCAACGGCAGGTCCATCTTCAACCCGCACCGGATGCGCGTCAAGAGCTATCCGGTGACGGTCGAACGGGGCCAACCGGAAGAGGACCCTTCCGTAGAGACCTATTCCGTGACGGAAGAGGATGGGCTGGTTATCCTACATATCTAACCGAGTCACTCAATCCATCTAGGGGAGGAGCGTTGTGGCCGAGAAGTTCGTAGGCATCCAGATTGGCGCTGTCTCTTTCGTTGATGAAGGGACCGAGCCGGTGCTCGATATCTTGCAGGAGCGCGGGGCGATCAACGCTCTGATGCTGGCCTGTTTTACTCTCACCCGCGGCACGGGCGGGCGGCAGATCCCCAGCCAGCCGCTGCCCGACCACGGTGTGCAGGAGTATGACCTGGACTTCCGGGGCGGCAACTACGCCGCGATCCATCCCCAATATTACGCCACGACGGTGATCGGCCAGGATGCACGTGCGCCGGAGCACGGCGATTGGGATTTCCTGGCGGAGGTCATTCCGGCGGCGCGCGCACGGGGAATGTCATGCTACGCCTGGATCGAGGAAAGCTCCTACTCCTTCCTGGCCCGGCACATGGCTAACTTCATCCATCTGCTGGAGCAGGATGCCCATGGCCGGCCCACGAACCAACCCTGCTTCAACAATCCGCTCTACCGCAATTGGCACCTTTCGATTCTTGAGGACTATATCAAGTCCTACGACCTGGACGGCGTCCAATGGTGCTCAGAGCGGTGGGGTCCGCTCAACACGCTCATGTCTGCCCCCGCAGGGGCGAACCGGGCCGTCTGCTTCTGTCCCCACTGCCGTGCGTTGGGGCGTGAACGTGGGATTGACGTGGAGCGGGCGCGGCAGGGATACCTCGCCTTGGCAGAGTGGAACGCCGCGGTCAGTGGAGGACAGCGCCCGCCCGACGGCGCCTTTGTTACCTTCTGGCGGCTGCTGCTTACCTATCCGGAAATCCTGGCCTGGGAGAAGCTTTGGTCCGACAGCCAGCATCAACTTTTCCGCGAGATTTATGGCGTGGTCAAGGCCATCCAACCGGACAAACAGGTCGGCTGGCACGTCTGGCACCAGAACTCCTTTAGCCCCTTTTTCCGGGCTGAACAGGACTTTAGCGTTTACAAGCACTTCTCTGACTTTATTAAGCCGGTGCTCTACAACAACTGCGCGGGGCCGCGTTACCATCGCTTCCACCACAACCTCCACAAGACCATCTTTGCCGATGCTCAACCGGAGGAGAGCTATGCCTGGATGCAGCGGGTGCTCCAGTATGAGGAGGCGCCGCTGGCCGCGCTGCCGACAACAGGCTTTTCGGCAGACTATGTAGCGCGTGAGACACGGCGCACGAGGGCCGGGGTGGGCGACACGGTCAAGGTCTATCCGGGGATTGATGTGGACATTCCGACCGACCCTGACCATACTAAATGCTCCCGCGAAGGAGTCCGGGATGCAGTGCTGGCGGCGTTTGGCGCAGGAGCCGATGGCGTGGTCATCTCGCGCAAATACTCCGAAATGAGACTCGAGCACCTGAGCGGCGTCGGCGATGCGGTGCGCGCCCTATAATACAGGCTTGGGCCTTACCACCGCCCGCCATTGCGCAACTGGGTTACACGACAATTGAGCTTATCCGCCAGGTGAGCCAGGGCCAGGTCCGGCGTCGCCCCCCGCGCCGTCACGGTCCCCTGCCCCTCAATCTCTGCCGTCGCACACCATTCACACGCCTCCAGGTCACGCCCCTTCGGAATGGGAAGCACCATCAGGGAAGTGACCGTATCGTCCCTAGATCGGGCCATGAGCGCCATCTCCTTTCTCGCCCCAAACCTAGAGCGCCAACTACATCGCGCGCGTGGCATTCGCTACAGGGATAGACTATCTACCGTGAAATTCGGTGCGGCAGGATGGCTCACTTGGAACAAGGGCAAGACCTGTCTTTTTCTTTCTCCGGTCTTGATGTTCTTCGCTTCTTTGTGGTTGGCATTCTTTGCGGTTTCTCCCCTTTTCTGGGACGATGCAGCCATACGATTCATCACCGCCAAATGACCGGGAGAACCTATATGCCACCCGTTGATCCCTCTGCCCCTGTCCGGCTGGCGCTCATCGGCGCGGGCGTCTTTGCGCGCGATGCCCATGTGCCGTCCCTGCTGCGCCACCCGGATCGCTTCCATATCGCCGCCATTTACAGCCGCAACCTGGCAAACGCACAGGCCTTGGCCCAGCAGATCCCCTATCCCGTCGCCGCCAGCGATGACCTAGCCGGTCTCCTGGCCCAGCCGGAGATTGAGGCGGTCGCGGTGCTGCTGCCAATTCCGGCCATGCCCACTGTAATCCGGCAGGCGCTGGCCGCGGGCAAGCATGTGCTGAGTGAAAAGCCGATCGCCGCAACGCTGGCCGAAGGGCAGGCGCTCCTGGCGTATTACGAGCACCAGAAGCGCCATCCGGGCCAAGTGTGGATGGTGGGCGAAAACTGGCGTTATGAAGAAGCCTTCCAGCGCGCCGCCGCGTTGGCGCGCAGCGGCGCGCTGGGCGAGGTGCTGACCTGCCATTGGCCCATCTTCACGCCCATCAACGAACGCAGCAAGTACTATCACACGACCTGGCGACGAGACCGCTCTGTGCCGGGCGGGTTCGTCCTCGACACCGGCGTCCACCATGTGGCGGTGTT
>DATLZJ010000192.1:0-2143 GCA_035574055.1 Caldilineaceae bacterium | reverse complement strand
CAAGCCGGATACAGCAGCCGGATCGCACGATGAGCAAGGGATGATGCCAACTTGATACCGCCCTCTGCTTCTGGTACACTCGCCCCATCTGGACACCAAACCCAACCAGGCACAGACGGCGCGGGCGCCGGCCTCGGATGTCCCTGTCGCCGTGAGCAGCCTCCATATTCATCTAGAGATTCATCTAGATGCATCTAGAGCCAAGGAGTCCCCATGCGCGTCCTCTTCATCGGCGGCACCGGCAAGATCAGCTCGGCCTGTTCCCAACTCGCGGTCGAGCGAGGCATTGACCTCTACCTGCTCAACCGCGGCCAGACCGACCGGCCCGTGCCCAAGAATCTGCATCTTCTGCAAGGCGACATTCGCAACCCTGACTCGGCGCGCGCGGCGTTGGGCGACCTGACCTTTGACGCGGTGGTCAACTGGATTGCCTTTACTGTTGACCATGTAGAAACCGACCTCGCCCTCTTCCGCGGGCGCACCCGCCAGTACATCTTCATTAGCTCGGCCTCGGCCTACCAGAAGCCCATCAGCGGCTTGCCCATCACCGAATCCACCCTGCTCGCCAATCCCTTCTGGGAATATTCGCGCAACAAGATTGCCTGTGAAGAGCGGTTGGTGCGCGCCTACCGGGAGGAGGGCTTTCCCTTCACCATTGTTCGCCCCTCACACACCTATGACCGCACCATGCTGCCCTTCACCGGCGGTTACACGACGATTGACCGGATGCGCAAGGGCAAGCCGGTCATCGTCCACGGCGACGGCTCCTCCCTTTGGGTGTTGACCCACCATCGCGACTTTGCCAAGGGCTTTGTGCCGCTGTTGGGCAACAACCATGCCATCGGCGAGAGCTTCCACATCACCTCCGATGAACTGTTGACCTGGAACCAGATTTACACCATCTGCGCCGAGGCCGCCGGCGTCGCCGAGCCGAAGCTGGTCCATGTTCCGTCGGAGTTGATCGCCGCTTATGACCCGGCCTGGGGCGCGGGGCTGCTGGGCGACAAGGCCCACAGCGTGATCTTCGACAACAGCAAGATCAAGCGGCTGGCGCCCGACTTCACCTGCACCATCCCCTTTGCCCAGGGCGCGCGCGAAGTCATGGCCTGGTACGACGCCGACCCGGCCCGCCAGGTCGTAGATGAACGCATAGACCGGCTGATGGACACGATCATCGAAGCCTATCAGGCCGCTTGGCCGGCCACGCCTGTCCTGGCCCGGTAGCCCACATCGCGCAAGGGCTGAGGCCAACCCGCCGACAGAGGCCGGTTATTGATAGCTGATGGTATAAGTACCCGGCACAATGCTGATCCAACTCTTGCCCGGTTTCAGCGGCGCCTCCGCGCCGGTCTGATCGTAAAAGCGTGGGGTGTCGCCGCGGCTCTCGCTGCGCCAGACCCCCACAAAGGCCTGGCCGTCGCGAAAGACAATGGCCTGGCCGCTGCCAAAGAGGTTGATGCGGATGCTGGTGCTGCCCAGGCTGTCTTCCACGATATTGGTGGCCTCATGGGGCACAACTTGGACCAGGACATTTTCGACTGCAATCTGCGCGCCGGTGTTGCCATCCACATGGGCGGCGCCGCCCAGGCTGCGCAGGTAGCGCCCGCTGCCTGGGTCATACCGGTAGGCAACCTGAGAGCCGCCCGGATAGGGGATGGCGATGGCAGTAGCCGGCGCGCCGCCGCCGGGCAGCGGCCCAAAGGTAAAGCCGCGGATGGCCGCCGTCTTCTCGACGCCCCAATCGGCCAGCCAGCGGCGCAACTGCTCGGCGCCGGTGCGCAACCGTGTGCGATAGTCGGAGCCGATGCTGACCGAGTAGCGGGTGTTGGAGGCGTCGTCCAGGTCAATGTCCAGGTAGGGGAAGGGCGCCTGGTGCTTGAGCGCATAGCGCACCGGGTCGCTGGCCCCGGAGCAGACTAACCCCGCATCATAGAGCGCGCCCATACTATAGTTGATGAGCCGCGCGCTGCGCACCGGCCCGATCTGTGCAGCCGCGCCGCCATAGTAGATCGCGCTGAAGCGGGTGATGCCGTATCCCTCCATCAAATACTCATAAACCACATCCGCCTGGCTGATGCCAAATTGGGGGCGGGCGGCGTAGTCGTTGTTGATACAGACGATAATGGGCCGCCCGCTAACGCTG
>DATLZJ010000191.1:0-10693 GCA_035574055.1 Caldilineaceae bacterium | reverse complement strand
CCCGCCGCATGATGGCCCACGCCGATGCCCTGGTTGCGCACCGTACCCAGCCCCATGACCCCTTCGACACCGGCTGCGCCGCAGGGGAACTGTTGATCGCCATCCTGCAGCGCCGCGTGCGCCCCACCCTGGCCTGGCATAAAATCCCCCTGATCGCCCACCAAGAGCAATTCCTCACCGCGCGCGGGCCGATGAAAGAGTGGTTTGACCGGGCGCGCGCAATGGAGCAGGCGCCGGGCGTGCTCTCCGTCTCTACCTTTCCCATGCAGCCCTGGCTCGATGTGCCGGAGGGAGGCTGGACCAGCGTCGTCATCACCGACAACGACCCCGGCCTGGCCCGGCGGCTCTCGGCAGAGCTGGCCGAGTTGGCCTGGTCGCTGCGAGAACGCTTCTGGGTCTATGAGAGCATCCCGCCGGACGAGGCCGTGCGCCGGGCCGCGGCTGCGCCCAACGGCGTCGTCATCTTGTCCGACACCGGCGATAGCGTCTTTGGCGGCGCAACCGGCGACAGCACCGTCATCCTGCGCGCGCTGCTGGAGCAACGCTTTGGGGAGATGGCGCTGGTCCCGATGGTGGATGCAGCCGCCGCCCAGGCGGCCTTTGCCGCAGGCGTGGGCTGCGAGCTAACCTTGGACCTGGGCGGCAAGCTCGACCCCATCTTTGGCAAGCCGCTCTCCGTCACCGTGCGTGTCGAGGCCCTAGCCGATGGCCCGGTGGAGGCGGCGGTCATCGGGCGCAACAGCTTTGACATGGGCAAGAGCGCCCTGCTTGCCGTCGGGCCTATCCGGATCGTGGTCAGCGAGCATGTGGGCATCGGCGGCAACCATCCCATCGTCTACCGGCGCTTTGGCGTGGAGCCGGCCCAAGCCAAAGCCGTGGTGCTCAAGACCGCCAGCAACTTCCAGTATTATGCGGATATGACTGCGCAGGTCATCCGCGTTGATTCAGTCGGGCCGACCATGTCCCATCTGGAGCAATTTCGCTGGCAGCACTTGCCGCGGCCCATCTACCCGCTCGACCCGCTGCCCGCCTGGTCGCCGGCCTAAGCCAACCGGGCCGCGCACCGGTCGCCTACCATAACTCTTGCCCCAGCCCCAGAAAGGATTGCTCTCGTGAGCCAGTGGCAGCGTTCCCAGCAGCTTTACGAGCTTGCCCAAGAGACCCTGGCCGGCGGCGTCAGCAGCAATGTGCGCCTGCTGGGCAAGCCCCACCCTCTCTTCTTTGAGCGCGCCGAGGGCGCCCTGATCTACGACGTGGATGGCAACAGCTACATTGATTATGTGCTGGCGCAAGGGCCGATGATCCTGGGCCATTCCCATCCGGCCGTGCTGGATGCCGTCAACGACGCCATGCGCCGCGGCCAGCTCTACGCCGGCCAGCACGAGCTGGAGATTACCCTAGCGCAGAAACTGGTCGAGATCGTGCCCGCCGCCGAGCTATGCCGTTTCGGGCTGACCGGCTCGGAAATGGTGCAGGCGGCCATGCGCCTGGCCCGCGCCGTCACCGGTCGCAGGCTGATCCTGCGATTCGAGGGCCACTATCACGGTTGGTTCGACAACGTGTTGATCAGCGTCGCGCCGCCGCTGGACAAGGCCGGGCCGCGCGAACACCCGCGCCCTGTCGCCGGCAGCGCGGGCCAGACCCTCAGCGCCCTAGAGGACTTTGTGGTGCTGCCCTTCAACGACCTGGCCTTGGTGGAGGAGCTGTTCGCTCGCCAGGGGGAGCAGATCGCAGCGGTGATGCTGGAGCCGATGATGTGCAACACTGGCGCCATTCCGCCGGAGCCGGGCTATCTACAGGGGCTGCGCCGGCTCTGCGACGACTACGGCGCGCTGCTCTACTTCGACGAAACCATTACCGGCTTCCGCTTGAGCCTGGCCGGCGCGCAGGGTGCTTTCGGGGTCACCCCCGACCTCGCCAGCTTTGCCAAGGCCATGGCCGGCGGTTTTGCCAACGCCGCCCTGGTGGGCAAGCGGGCGCTGATGCAACGCTTCGCCCAAGATGTCAACCACTCCGGCACCTTCAACAGCAATGTCATCTCCATGGCCGCCTCGGTCGCGGCCATCGCCGAGCTGGAGAAGGACGACGGCGCCGTCTACCGCCATCTGGAGCGCATTGGCACGCAACTGATGGAGGGGCTGCGGGAACTGGGCCGCCGCCATGAGCTGCCCCTCCATGTGCAGGGGATGCCGGCAGCCTTCCATGTCTCCTTCACCGAGCAGCCGCCGATCCGCGACTACCGGGATTACGCGCAGCACTGCGACAAGGCCCGCTACGACGCCTTCACGTTGGAGATGCTCAAGCGCGGCGTGCGCCTCATCGGACGCGGCCTCTGGTATGTCTCGGCGGCCCACACCGACGAGCATGTGGCGCGCACGCTAGAGGCTGCGGACCAGGCCCTAGAGCGTGTTTGATGCGCGGAGCTTGTCTGGCTGGCAGTTTAGATGGTACAGAAGGCGTCTAGTCCAAACCGCTGGCAGAGAGCTGTAGCCCATATACACATAAGTGGCCTGCCGAATCGCCATAGCGTCGCTTCCTAGGCTTCCGCCGGGATAGTGGTACGCCTTCCTGCCACCAAATGCGATAGACGCGCTTGCGGTTGATCGGGTGACCGTAGAGAGTTTGCTCCGAGACGCCGTGTCCTGTCTCATCAAATCGAGAACACAGCTTCTGTTCCCGATGTCAGGTGATAGAGCGTAGGTGCGGTATCCTACCGCACGGGCTTTCTGGCGGCGCATGTGCCCAGGCGCCCGCAAAACGCCGCCGCCGCACCTCTTTTTTGGTGGTGGTCACGAGTTCAGGCCGTTGGGCGAGATGCTGCCATAGCCGGCCCGCTATCGTGTACAACTCGGCTGCAACCAGGCAACGAGCCGGCGCCTCCCTTCTTCATCTCTCTTCTTCATCTCTTCCCTATGCACGTGGACACTAGCGGACCACGCCCAGTTGGGCGATTGGCTGCTGGACGTGATGTGTACGTGATGTCTTTCAGGAGCGTGCGGTAGGATACCGCACCTACGGTGAGGTCGCATCCGCCTCTGCCTGAGCCTTGCCGGCGCGTGCGCGCCACGAGTGGCGCCGAATACCGCCCCTACGACTGTTCACGAAGCGCCTCTTTTTTTGTTCACGAGATTATGACACTTTTCACGCCGTACTGGCGGCACACCTCGGCCACCTTTGTTCTGCTTTCCGCTTCCTTGAGGATAAGGATGCCACAAATTTGCGCTATGTACCGGACCGGTGCTATACTTATAAGGTTTGTCCCTGGTCATTTCGCCCCGCGAGGAACAGGATCAGACCATGCGGCTCTTCTGGGAACTCGTCCGCCTCTCCTTCCGCCGACAGCTCGCCTATCGCGCTGCCGCTTGGGCCGGCTTGATGACCAATGTCTTCTTCGGCTTGCTGCGCGCCGTGGTGATGATCGCCCTCTACGGCGCACGTGACGAGGTCGCCGGCCTCTCCCTGCAAGACGCCATCACTTACACCGGCCTGACCCAAGCCGTGATCGCCTACTTGATGATCTTCGGCTGGTACGAGGTCATGGACTCGGTCAGCAGCGGCGAGGTCGCCGCCGATCTGCTGCGCCCGCTGGACTATTTCCGCTTCTGGCTGGCGATTGACCTGGGCCGCGCGGTGGTCCACCTGTTGCTGCGCGGCGTCACCATCATGCTCATCTATGCCCTCTTTGTAGACCTCTCGCTGCCGCAGAGCGGGGGACAGTGGCTTGCCCTGGCCGTCTCTCTGTTTCTGAGCTGGCTGGTGGGCTTTGCCTGGCGCTTTCTGGTCAACTTGGCGGCCTTCTGGAGTCCCAATGCCCGCGGCATCGGGCGCTTCGCCTTCGGCATTGTCTGGGTGCTCTCCGGCTTCTACATGCCCCTGCGCCTCTACCCCGATTGGTTTATCGCCATCGCCCAGGCTACGCCCTTTCCGGCCATGGTCAATACGCCCATCGAGGTCTTCCTGGGTCTGCTGGATGGTCCGGCGCTGCTCTTGGCGCTGTTGCGCCAGCTTGCCTGGGCTGTGATCCTGATCGCCCTATCCCATCTGATTCTGAGCCTGGGTGTGCGCCGCCTGGTCATCCAAGGCGGTTGAGCCTCCTGCATTCATCGAGTGCATTCACCGAGGAAGCGCCATGACTCGACTCCAGCGCGGCCTGAGCGCCGCGGCCTTCAACCTGGCCGTCTATCGCCGGCTGCTCGATGTCCAAATCCGCTCCCAAATGCAGTACCGGACGGCCTTCCTGCTGGATTTCACGGGCACGGCCATTTCGCTGGGTCTCTTTTTTGTCTCGCTGGCCCTGATCATGCAGCGCTTTGGCAACTTGGCCGGCTGGACGCTGGGCGAGGTCGCCTTTCTCTTTGCCATGGCCGAGATCAGCTTTGGGACCATGGATATGATCTTCAGCGGCTTTGACCCCAGCGGCTTTGGCCGCCGCGTCCGCCGAGGGACGTTTGACCAGTTGCTTCTGCGTCCGGTCAATCTGACCGTACAGGTCTTGGGCGATGAGTTCCTGCTGCGCCGCCTGGGCCGCATCGCCCAGGGTATCGCCATCTTCGCCGCGGCGCTGGCCCTGGCCGATATTGAGTGGACCCTGGGCAAGCTGCTCTACCTGCCGCTGGTCATCGTGGGCATGATTGCCTTCTTTGGCGGCCTCTTCATCATCGGCGCGACCATCACCTTCTGGACCATCGAGTCCATCGAGCTGGTGAACATCTTCACCTACGGCGGGACCGAGCTGATTTCCTATCCTATGCATATTTACCCGGATTGGCTGCGCGGATTCTTTACCTACCTGCTTCCGGCTGCGTTCCTCAACTACTATCCGGCGCTCTACTTCCTGGACAAGCCGGACCCCTTTGGTCTGCCGCCGGTCATGCGCTTTGTCGCGCCGCTGGCCGGCCTGGCCGTCTTGGCGCTGGCGCTGGCCTTCTGGCGCTTTGGCATCCGCCACTACCAGAGCACCGGCACTTGAGCAGGAGGCGCTCATGATCCTGGTCGAACAACTTCACAAGCACTTCACGGTCAACCGCCGGCGCAGCGGCTTTGGCGGCGCGCTGCGCGGCCTTTTTTCAGGAGGCGGGACCGTGGTGCGGGCGGTGGACGGCATCTCCTTCACCGTAGGCCGCGGCGAACTGGTCGGCTATCTCGGCCCCAACGGCGCGGGCAAGTCCACCACCATCAAGATGCTCACCGGCCTACTGGTCCCGACCGGCGGGCGGCTGGAGGTCAACGGCTTTGTGCCCTGGCGCGAGCGGGAACGCTACGTTGCTACCATCGGCGCGGTCTTCGGCCAGCGCACCACCCTGTGGTGGGACCTGCCGGTCGTTGATTCGCTCAACCTACTGCAACACATCTACCGGATTCCGGCGGCCCGCTTCCGCGCCAACCTGGCCGAGTTCCGCGCCATCCTGGAGCTGGATGAGTTCATCGAGTCGCCGGTGCGCTCCCTGTCGCTCGGCCAGCGAATGCGCGCCGACCTGTGCGCGGCCATGCTCCACGAGCCGGCGCTGCTCTTTCTGGACGAGCCGACCGTCGGGCTGGATGTGGTCGCCAAGGAGCGCATCCGCCAATTTATCAGCCACATCCACCGCGAGCGGGGCGTCACCGTCTTGCTCACGACCCATGACCTGCAGGACGTGGAAAAGCTCTGCGAGCGGGTGATGATCATTGACCACGGCCGGCTGCTCTTTGACGGCGGCCTGGCCGAACTGCTGGACCGCTTCGGCGGCAAGCGGGAGCTGGTGGTGGACCTGGCCGAGAGCTACCCGACCGTTGAGGTGGAGGGGGCCGAGCTGGTGGCGCTGGACGGCCTGCGCGCCACCTTCCAGTTCGACCGAGATCGTCTGACGGCCTCGGAGCTGATCGGGCGGCTCTCCGACCGCTACCGCATCCGCGATCTCAGCGTGCGCGAGCCGGAGATCGAGAGCACCATCCGGCGCATCTATCAGGAACGGCTGCTGGACCAGCCGGCCCCTGTGTTACAATAAGCTATCTCATCCGCGCCTTCGAAGACTCTGCTAGCTTATGCGCCACCGTCTTATGCCCTGCTGCCTTATGCTCCGCCGCTTCGAGCACTATGCACCCTGAAGGCTTCGGCTATGCATCTGCTGGATGTAGTCGAACGCGACCCTGCCCCCCTTCCCTGGGGGGAAGGCGACAACATCCCCTGGCACGAGCCGGAATTCAGCGCCAGGATGCTCCAAGAGCATCTTGCCCAAGACCATGACCGGGCCAGCCGGCGCAGCGCGCGCATTGATCGCCATGTCGAATGGATTCACAGCCACCTCCTCGGCGGCGCGGCCAGCCGCATCCTTGACCTGGCCTGCGGGCCGGGCCTCTACAGCAGCCGACTGGCGCGGCTAGGCCATCGCTGCACCGGCATTGACTACAGCCCCGCATCCATCGCCTATGCCCGCAAGGAGGCCGAGCAGCACGGTCTGGCCTGCACCTATCATCTCGCCGACCTGCGCGCCGCCGAATACGGCGCAGGCTATGACCTGGCGATGCTCATCTTCGGCGAGCTGAACGTCTTTCGTCCTGCCGACGCCGAGCGCATCCTTGCCAAGTGCTGCGCCGCGCTGCGCCCCGGCGGTGTGTTGCTCTTGGAGCCGCACACCCTGGCCGGAGTCGAGCGTTCTGGCCGCGGCCCAGCCATTTGGTGGAGCAGCAGCAACGGCCTCTTCAGCCCGCGCCCCCACCTGGTGCTCATGGAGCGCGTCTGGTACGCTCAAGGGCGGACCGCCGTCCTGCGCTACTATGTCGTTGACGCCGCCAGCGCACAAGTCACGCGCTATGCCCAGACCTTACAGGGCTACTCTGAACAGGACTATGCCGCCCTGCTCGCACGCCACGGCTTTGACCATATCGAAATCCTGCCGGGGTTGATCCCCGACCAACCTGAGCTGGAGCCTGACTTGTGCGCCATCGTCGCGCGCAGGTCAGGCTCCAGCTCACCCCGTTCCTTCCCAGCCAACCAGGAGAGCCAAGCATGAAGATTACCGATGTCAAGACCATCTTTGTAGACCGTTATCTCTTTGTCCAAGTCTATACCGACGAGGGCATCACGGGCCTGGGAGAGTCGGGCGCGTGGGGCTACTTGGAGGCATCAGCGGGCGCCGTCGAGACCTTCAAGCGCTACCTGATCGGCCAGGACCCGCTACGCATCGAGCATCACTGGCAATATCTCTACCGCTGGAGCCACTTCCGCGGCGCAGCCATCATGGGTGCGCTGAGCGCGATTGACATCGCGCTGTGGGACATCGCGGGCAAGTTCTTCGGCGTGCCCTGCTATCAGCTCATGGGCGGCAAGACCCGCGACAAGGCGCGCGTCTATTACCATGTCTTCGGCGATACCAAGGAGAAGCTCATCCAGGGCTGTGTGGAGGCCAAGCGCCAGGGCTTTACCGCCGTCGGCCACCTAACTCCCTTCCTGGACGAGTCCCATGACGTGCCCTATTTTAAGACCCACGCCGACAAGATGGCCGACGCCATTGAGACGGTGGCGCGCTATCGCGAGGCCGTGGGCAACGAGGTAGACCTCTGCATTGAGATTCACCGGCGGCTCACCCCGGCGGAGGCCATTGTCCTGGCGCGGGGCATCGAGCCGTATTATCCCTTCTTCTACGAAGACCCGATCCTGCCCGACAACTTTGACGCGATGGCGCTGGTCGCCCAGAACATTCACATCCCCATTGCTACCGGCGAGCGCATCCACACCATTTATGAGTTCGAGGCGCTCTTGCGCCGGGGCGCGGTGCAATATGTGCGGCCGGATGTCTGTCTCGCCGGCGGCCTGACCCACTGCAAGAAGATCGCGGCCCTGGCCGAGGCTCACCATGTGGGCGTGGTGCCCCACAACCCGCTCAGCCCGGTCAGCACCGCGGCCTGTATCCAGTTGGCGGCCTGCATTCCCAACTTTGCGTTACAAGAGTATCCCATCGGCGAGAACGAGCCGCCCAAGAGCGAGATCGTCAAGAGCGCGCTGCGACTGGAAAACGGCTTCCTGATCATCCCCGATGCGCCGGGCATCGGCATCGAGCTGGCCGAAGACGCGGCCGAGCGCCATCCCTACAAGCCGCGCAAAGTCCACACCCGGTTGCATGTAGATGGCTCGGTCGTAGATCAATAGGGTTACTGCCGAACCTGAAAAATCCGCTTATATACCTTGGCGTAGGTGCTTGCTAGGTGGGGCCAGAAGGGGCTGACCGCGCCGCCTAGCGTTGCCTGGGTGAGCGCGGCCCGGAAGCTCTCGGCGTTATCCTCAAAGGGCGGCATTTCCAGATAGCAACGGCCCACCTCAAAGAGGGTGTGGGCGTCGCTGCCCGCAGTGATGAGCTTGCTATGTGTGGCGGCCAGCTCGGCGGCAGCCAGATTGTCCGCGGGGCGCACACAACGCGCGTTGAGCGCCTCCAGCGCATCCACCGCGTCGAGGACTTCCAGCACGTTTTCGCGGCCCATTGCCGAGCGGCGCAGCGAGTCCAGCGGGTGGGGGATGGAGATGACCGCCCCTTGGGCGCGTAGCCGGCGAATCGTCTCTGCCGGCGTCAACCCGCGCGGCACCTCCTCCTGCACGAAGTACGCGATGATCTCCCCGTGGGTGGTCTTGATCTCCTCGCCCACGAGGATCAGGTCGGGGGCCAACGCCTTGGCGGCCAATGCCCCAGCCAGATTGTTATGCTCGGTGACCGCGATCTTGTCCAGCCCGACCGCCCGCGCCTGGCGGATCAACAGCTCGGGGCGCGTCAGGCAGTCCTTGCTGTAGATGGTATGGGCGTGCAAGTCAACTTTCCATCGTCCCTCGGCGTTCGGCATCCTTCCCCCTCAATCGGCCTCCCTCAATCTGAATGGACACAACCCTCCCGGCTTCTTGGCCTCGGAGTCCGCTTGATTGTATCATTCTCCAGATGTGGTCCGTAATTTTGCCCGAAGGGGCGCTTGTAGAGACGTGTGAAGAATAGCCAACGCCAATGGCCAAAGCCGGTACTGCCGCCGTTCCACCACTGCTGCGCATTGCCGGCCGTGACCGCTCGCCGGCCGACTTATTGGAGGCAGCGGTCGCGGCTGGGCTGCCGATTACCGTCTTGCCGGGCGGGGGCCAACTGGAGGACGGCGCGGCTGTAGACCTGACGCTGGCCGCCCAGCCGGGTCCGCTGGACACCCCGCCGCCCGGCGCTTCCTACGCCGGCCTCTCGCCGGCCCAACGGCTGGCCTTTCTTAACTGGGCGCGCCAGCCGGCTGCCCCGGCTGCCGCTGCCTTCCAGCAGCTTTACATTGCCAATCTCGAAGCTCGTCTGCTTGGGTCGGAGTCGGAGTATAGCGCTGCCCGCCAGGAACTGCTCCGTTTGACCCACATCCCGGCATGGGCGGGCAACCTTTGGCTGGGCCGCGCCATGCTGTTGTGCTTCTGGCTCACCCGCGATGGCCCAGGGCTGGCCGAATGGCTGGCCCAGAGTGGCGCGCCCGTGCCCTTGCTCGGCGTGGCCCTGGGACTCCAGGCGCTGCTAGGCTGCCCGCTCACCCCCGGTGAACTAGGTGTTGCGCTGGCCGCCTGGACTATCAGCCAATCAGAGCTTTCCCCCGACCTGCTCAAGCTGCGCCTCGCCTCGTTGACCTCTGCGCTGGGAGAGGAGCCGTTGCGCTATGCCCTCAACCGGCTCGGAGAACAGGCAAGCCGGCCTCAGCCCTGGCGCACTGCCCATCGCAGCCTGCGCATCGCCCTGCCCCAGCCTGATCTGCGCCCCCTGCTGGAAGAGCCGCTGGCCGATATGCTGGTGGTGGCAGACGTGGTCGAGGAGACGGCAGAGCCGGCCTCCCCCGGCGACGGCGCGGCGGCAGCCGATGACGGCGCCTGGCAATTGGTGCTGGAGTTCGGCCATAGCCGCTCGGAGTTCTTCAATCAAGTCTTGGCCCGCTGCCAGCGTTTGCCCGGCTTTACCCAGCTCCTCGACGAGAACCGTACCCTGGTCTATCGCGTCACCTTCACCCGCAGTGAGCTGCGCCGCTTCTGGCAAATCTGGGACTATGTGCAAGGCTGGTCTACGGCCAAAGTTTATGTCAATGGAACGGAGCTGGAGAAGTGGAAGGTCTGGCCCTATTCCCAGTACCTCCGCTAGTCCGGCCCGCTTGGGGGCCTGTTAGGCGATTGTCATCATGCGCCAAGAGCTAGACACCTACATCCGCGCCCGCTATCCCCTGCTCTGGATTGTGACGCCGGAGGAGAAACGCGCCCTCGAAGAGCTGGAGGCGCTTGCCAAGCACCAGCGTAAACCCCTGCTTCTCTGGAGCGCCACCGCCGGCGTCGTCAATGCCGCCGTGCCCCAGCGGGCAGACGGCAGCAAACGGGACCCGCTGGCCCTGCTGGCCGCCATCATCGAGGACCGCGAGCCGGGCATCTGGGTGCTGCGCGACTTTCATCCCTTTTTGCGCGACCATACGGTCGTGCGCCGGCTGCGCGAGGCAGCCTTTGGCCTGGAGGCCAGCAACAAGACCATCATCCTGCTGGGGCCGGTGCTCAAGATTCCGCCGGAACTGGAGAAAGAGATCACCGTTGTTGACTTTGCGCTGCCCAGCGCGGCCCAGCTCAGCGCCATGCTGGAGGAGATCATCGCCGCTGCCGGCCAGCGCGGCAACATTGAGGTCAGCCTTGACCGGCGGCAACGGGGCCGGCTGGTGCAGGCTTGTCTCGGTCTTACCGCCA
>DATLZJ010000190.1:0-4792 GCA_035574055.1 Caldilineaceae bacterium | reverse complement strand
CCGCCGGTCACTGCGCCGGATCAATAGCCGCGTGTTTTGTCTATGCGGTTGATCAGTGGCTCGCCGCGCAGGTAACGGCCCAGGTTCTCCAGGAAAATATCGGTGATGCGCTGCGCGTTGAAGGGGCTGTGCCCGCTGGTGTGCTGGGTGAGCAGCACGTTGGGCATGGCCCACAGGGGCGAATCGGGCGGGAGCGGCTCCGGGCATGTCACATCCAGCCCGGCCCCGGCGATCCAGCCCTCGCGCAGCGCGGTCGTCAGCGCGTCTGGGTCTATCGAGGCCCCGCGGCCGACGTTGTAGATGTAGGCCGCCGGCTTCATCAGCCGCAGCTCCGCCGCGCCGATGATCGCCTGCGTCTCGCTGGTCAGCGGCAGACAGAGCGCCACATGGTCGGCGCGCGGCAATGCCTCGGCAAGCCGGTCAGGGGTAAAAAGCTCGTGGGCATAGGGGAAGGGGGCCTGCGAACGGCGCACGCCCAGCACATGCATCCCCAGTAGTTGCGCCTTGCGCGCCAGCGTACCGCCGATGTCGCCCAGGCCGAGCACACAAAGGGTCTGTCCCTCCAGCTCGAACTTGTCAATGCGCACCTGGCGGCTCACGTCGCGGCGCTCCTGCTGCGCCTGCATCAGCGTGGGCAGGCGAATGGCAAAGGCCAGCATCAGCGCGAGGATATTCTCGGCCATCGGGATGCCATGCGCGCCGTGAGCATTGGTGAGCAGCACATCCCGGCCTCCGTCGTCGCGGCTGCGCAGCAGTTCCAGAATCCGCTCGACGCCCGCCGTGCCTGCCTGTACCCAGCGCAGTTGCCGGGCCGCGCGGATCGCCTCCGGTGGATAGCTCTTGGCGAAGATGATCTCCGCTTCGGGCGCGGCGGCGATGAACGACTCCCGATCCAGACAGACGCGGAAGTCGAGCTGCGGGAACGCGGCGCGCAGCCGGCCCACCTGCTCGTCGCCCACATCCTCTGCAACAATCACAACCCGCCGCCTCGCCCCGGTCATCCCTGCCATCGGCTTTCCAGTAGGGTACGATTCTGTTTACTACCCTTTTAGCTGCTTCCGCAATGCATCGGCAACGATCTCTTCTTCGCCGGGGTGCAGGGTGTGGACTTCCATCACCAGCCCCTCGCCCTCGGCGCGCAGCCAGATGCTCGGGTTGCCGGCGCGCAGCGCAGCAGCCACTTCTTGGCTATTCTTGCCCACCTTGGCCGGGTCGAACTCAATGCGCAGGCGCATCCACGGCCCCTGCTCTTCGGGCCAGAGGTTGCGCGCCGTCACATGGGGCAGGTCGGCCAACCTGCGCATAACGGTCTCGATGCGCGTTGCCTGCTGCTGCAACCGTTCCTCATGGTCCAGCGCCAGCCACTCTTGCAGCGCCACCGTCGTCGCCACGATCTCTTGGCGGTCCACCTTATAGCCCCGGCCCAGGCTGCGGTTGTTTTGAGACTCATAGCCCAGGAAGCTGTTGAGCTTGGCCGCCGCCACCAGCTCGCGCCGGCCACAGAGGATGCCGGTCGAATTGGCCGAGCTAAGATACTTGGCCCCGAAACAGACCAACCCGGCGCCGCTCTGGGGCAGCCAGCGCATCCGCTCCAGCGGGTAGACCTCGCCCGCCGCGTCCACCAGCACCTGCACCCCCCTGGGCTGGGCGATCTCCACCACCTGCTGAATACTCAACACGCCCGGCATCCGCTCGGCGCGGCCAAAATAGAGGATGCCTGCCGTCTGAGGCCCAATGGCCGCGGCCAATTGCGCGGCGCTTGTGCCGTGCTCGTCGCCTACCTCGATCAGCTTCGCCCCCGCGGTCGTGACGCAGCGGTCATAGCGGTAGCGCATGGCCTTCTGGATCAAAAATTCATTCTTCATGCCGGTCGTGTCGGGCAGCCGGGCGATCTTTTCCGGGTCGTCGCCGGTCATGATGCCCGCCACCCCCACCACCAGCGCGGCAAAAGCGCCCGATGTGACAAAGGCGGCCTCTGCCCCCAACATCTCGGCGATGGCCTGGCCCGACTTCTCCAGTAACTCCTCCATCGAGACATAGGCGCGGTTGGCGGCCTCCATCGCGGCCTGGACGCCGGGCGACAGCACCGACCCGCCCAGCACCGTCACATGGCCCATGGCGTTGATCACCGGCGTAACGCCCAACTGCGTATAGATGTCTAGCTGTGTATAAATGTCATTGCCCATAGGTCTTTCTTTCAACCTCCCTAGCGCCGGCTCGCCCGTCGCCGGCCAGTGTGCCGCCGGCCAACCCCTCCAGCAGTGTAACCAGGTACGAATGGTCGAGGTCCGCCGCGCCCGTCGCCATCAGCGCGCCGTAGAGTTGGTGAACCAGCGCGGTCGCGGGCAGCGGCGCGCCATAGGCTCGACCGGCATCCACCGCAATGTTCAAGTCTTTGTATTGCAGCCGGGTGCGGAAACCGGGGGTGAAGTTGCGGGCTAAGAATCGCTCGCCGTGCCCCTCCAGCACACGGCTGTAGGCATAGCCGCCCAAGAGCGCCTGGCGCACCTGGGCCGGGTCCACACCGGCCTTGGCCGCCAGTACCAGCGCCTCGGCCACGGCCTCAATGGTCACAGCGATGATGATCTGGTTGCACGCTTTGGCGACCTGGCCCGCGCCCGATTCGCCGATGTGCAGAATGGTCTTGCCGAGCGCGGCCAGCACCGGGCGCACCTGGGCAAAGGCGGCGGCGTCGCCCCCGACCATGATCGAGAGCGTCCCTTGCACCGCGCCCACTTGCCCGCCGGAGACGGGCGCATCCAGGAAGATTGCACCCTTGGCCGCGGCCTCGGCGGCCAGTTCACGCGCCGCCATTGGCGAGATGGTGCTCATGTCTACAATGATCTGGCCGGCCTTCGTACCGGCCAGTACACCCGTTGGCCCGCGCAGGGCGGCTTGCACATCGGGCGAGTCAGGCAGGCAGAGCAGCACCACCTCCACCGCAGCCGCCAACGCGGCGGGCGAATCAGCGGCCCTTGCGCCGGCGCCCACCAACTCGGCCACCGGCTGCGGCAACAGGTCATAGACAGTCAGCGGAAAGCCGGCCTTGAGCAGGTTGAGGGCCATGGGCCGGCCCATGATGCCCAGGCCGATAAAGCCTACGCTTGGCTGGTCAGCCATTCTTCATTCCTCAGCTCAGGGTGCGCTAGTTCAGGGGCGTCAGGGTGTCGAAGTCGGTAATGTCCAGCTCCTCCAGCTCGGCGATGGGCACGACGTTGAAGGTCAACACCCGGCAGCCTTCCTCCAGATGGCCGCCAAAGGCGATCTTATCGTCGGAGAAGATGATGTGACAGTGGACCCGGCCGTCGAAGATAAAACCGGTCATGGTCGCAATATCAAAGGCGCCTTCGGCCTTAGGGTATAGCTCCTCCGGGGGCAGGTCGGGGCTGGAAACGACATGGAAGTGGTAGCTGGTAACCGAGCCGATTGCGCCCAGGATGACGCCGTGGCGGATGCCCTTGCGCTGGACCGCCTCGCGCAGCCCTAACAACACATCATCGCCTGGGTTCAGATGGACAACATGTACCCGCTTGATGACGCCGGATTCAATTCGCATGGTTGTTCCTTTCCAGTTGTGGGCGCCGGTGGGGATAGATGGCCTGCACATGATACCTGGGGCCGGCGGCTGCGCGCAACTGGTCCGGCCCCAGAATCGGGCTAGATGGCCTGGGGCGCATCTACATAGGTGGGCACACCCTCTTCGGCGAAGATGCGGTCAATCTCGGCCCGGTCCGCTTCGGTCAGCTTCCACTCGGCGGCTTGGACATTTTCGGCCAGCTCGCGCGGGTTGCGCATCCCGACCAGCGCCACCGTGACCGCCGGATGGCCCAGCACCCAGGCAATCGCCAACTGGGCGACGCTGCGCCCATAGCCGGCGGCCAGCTCCTTGAGCCGTTGGGTGACGCGCAGTTCCTTGAGAAAGTGCTCCCGCTCGAAGAGCGGCAGTCCAAAGGCGACGCCCCTGCTGCGCCAGTCCCAATCTACAAAGGTGGTCTCCGGCGTGAGCGCGCCGGTGAGCAGGCCAAAGGCCAGGGTGCCGTAGGCCATGAAGCCGATCTGATGCTGCAAACAGTAGGGCAAGACCTGCGCCTCCATGCGCCGGTCGAAGAGGTGGTAGCCGACCTGGTTGGCGGTCAGATGGCCGTGGCGCTGGCACTCCTCCATCATCTCGACCGTGAAGTTGGAGACGCCATAATAGCGAATCTTGCCCGCCGCCTTTAGCTCCTCCAGCGCGCCGATGGATTCGGCAAAGGGCGTCTGGTGATCGGGCCAGTGGATCAGCATCAGGTCAATGACATCGGTGTTGAGCCGCTTGAGGCAGCCTTCGGTGTGGCGAATGATGTGGTCCCGCGTGGAGTTGCGCCCGATGACCTTGTTGTCGGCGTCATAGTCAAAGCCTACCTTTGTCACCAAGATCACCTCGTTGCGCCGCGGCCCCAAGGCTTTGCCCAGCAGCTCTTCGGAGTGAAATGGGCCGTAGACTTCAGCCGTGTCAAAGAGGGTGATGCCGTGATCAATGGCCGCGGCCACCGCGTTGCTGGCCTCGGTCACATCAATCGCGCCATATTGGGTGGTGCTCATCTCCCAAGTGCCAAAGCCGATGACCGAGCAGACCAAGTCGCTATCGCCCATGCGCCGCTGTTCCATGTGTCATTCTCCTGATTCCGGGTGAGTTGAAACTGAGAACTAAAGAGAGATTAACCGGAAAGAGAAGAAACCGCAAAGAAAAGAAGGGGAGTGGGCAGCAGGCAGCAGAAGCAGTCCCATCGTAGCGGCGGTATCCTTACCGCCG
>DATLZJ010000189.1:0-2582 GCA_035574055.1 Caldilineaceae bacterium | reverse complement strand
ATTGCCGCCGCCCAAGTCGCTATAGGCTTTGACCGTGCCGGCGGCGCTGGCGTCGTCAATGTCGAGGATATGCACCTCGTCAACCCGCACCGGAAAGTCAAAGGTCATGACCACCGAGCCGCCGTTGGCGGCGTCGTCCGGGTTAGATGGGTTGTTGCTCTCGGCGACGATCAGCACCTTGCCCAGGGGGGCGCTGTTGCGCCCTGGCGCGCCCGCGCCGCCGCCCACGCCCTGCCCTGGCCCGCCGAAGTCCTGGTGGGGCGAGCCGAGGTCCGGGTCGTTGCCGGTGGGGTTGGCGCTGTCGAAGATCATGGCCGGGTGGTTGGTGGGACTGAGGGTGGTGACATGCACGCCCCACGAGGCGAACTCATTGTCCACGATCTGGCCGGCCACCAGCGACGCGCCGGCGTCATCCACCTCGAAGTCAATGGCCGGCAAGCAGATACCGTCCACCGGCGTGCCGCCGCCGTCGCCGCCATCCGTACCGTCACAGATGGGGCCGCGGATGGGAACCGTGCCGGCCTGATTCGCCGCCTTGACCTGGGCCTCGACCACGCCCGCCGGATAGTCGCCGTCGAGCGTGAAGGAGAAGACGCCGATGCTAAAGTCATCGTTGACGTTCCACTTGATGCCGTTGAAGCCGGTGCTGCCGTCCACGCCCAGCTCCGCGCCGGGCGGGTCCGAGCTGACCACCTGGCTCAGACAGGTGTCAATGCCCAGGTTCCAGTGGCTCAGGTCATGGCCGGCCAGCTCGCGCACCTGATAGGTCCAGGTGTTGCCGACATGGCTCAAGAAGGTGATCTCGTATTGGGACTGGACGGTGTCCTCGAAGGAGACAGTGCCGGAGATGGGGGTGCTGCTCTCCGCCGAGTCATCGTCATCCGGGTTGAGGTCATCATAGACGGGGTCGCCGATCTCGTTGCTCACCGGCAGGGGGTTCTCCTCGTCAATGCAGTCGCAGTCGAGAGTCAGCGGGAAGAGGTTGTCGGTCCCCGTCACCGGCTCATATTGGGCCTCGGCCTGGGCGCTGACCGTAAAGGTGTCATAGCCGTAAAGCTGGGCAAAGAAGGCCTCGAAGGTGCGCGAGGCCGTGACATGCACGCCGCGGTCGTTGTTGATCAGGGTCCAGGTCACGGCATCGGCATAGTTGGCAAAGGCTAGCTCCCGGATGGTGGCGTCCACCGTATCATGATCGGCGTTGAGCGCGAGCTGGCGCGCGCCGCCCAGGGCGGCCGCGTCGGCGGCGATCTGCATGCGCTGCTGCTGGAAGTAGACGTTGCTGCCGTCAATGGCTAACCCGGCGAAGCCCAGCAGCACCACCAGCATCAGCGACAAGAGGACCAGGTTGGCCCCCTCCTCCTCACGCCGGAGCTGCCGGGCCAGCCGGCCCAAGCGAGTTGTTTGAAGGGTTGCGTAAAGCAATGGAAACATACTGGCAGCCGCCTTTCTGTACGTCACCGGTCAAGGGCAGCTAGACGTACAAAGGTCTAGACGGGCGGGTATAGCCGCTCGTCTAGACCGATAAAAAAGCTCATGAAACGCTACGGCGCTGGTGGGTCATAGAGCACCATCATCGTTGCGTGGGCGCTGAAGGGGATGGACGGTAGACCGGTGATGGCGCCGAAGAGCAGCTCGTAATCGTACTGGATGGTCACCGTCACCTCCTCTCCGGCGCTGTAGGCGTCTTTGAGCGGCGAGAAGTTGACCGTGTAGTCGCTGTCGGACCCGATGTCGCCGTAGAGCAGGCCGATGCGCTCGGTTTCGGCGTTGACGCGGGCCAGCGCGCCCGCGGGGTCGTCGGGGTGGATGCTGATCCAGCGCACGCCCTCGCGCGCGGCGTTGGTCAGGGCGATGTAGGTCTTGAAGCCCAGCCCCAGGTCAACCGTGCCCAGCACGAGCAGGAGCAGCATGGGCAGGGTCAAGGCCAGCTCGACCAAGCTCTGCCCGGCCTCGCCGCCCATTGCCTTGATGCGCCTCATCATGGGCCAACCTCCTCGACATTACTATCCGACAGTGAAATGGTTCACTAAGCGGGTATAGGACATGCGGGGCGCGCCCCGCATGTCCTATGAGCCTCACGCTCATCAAGCTGCGTACTGGCGCTGGAATCAGCCGCCGGCGTTGGTTAGTTCCGCATTGACATCACCGAAAATGGTATTAAGGCCACCGGCTAACGTCGTTAGGGCCAAAACGACAGCGATTGCGATGAGGGCCAGAATCAGGCCATATTCCGCCATACCCTGGCCTTCCTCATTCTCCAGCTCAAAGGGGAGGCGGGCCTTCAATAGTGCGATCCAATTGGCAAGTACATATCTGCTGGCAAGCATGTGTCTGTCTCCTTGTTGACTAAGACTTGTTGAGAACTACTACGCGTTTGACCGATACGAGAAACTACAAACGAACCACAGAACTACAATCACGGATGAGGTATACGCAATCATTAGTGGGGCAAGCTGCTCCCAATCGGCGGCGGGGGAGCCGCCGGAGCCTTGTACGCCGAGCGTCCCTTACCGGGCCACCATACTGGCGCTCGCCTGCACGTTGATGATCCCATCCTCCGCAAATGGCGCCACCATGGGCAC
>DATLZJ010000188.1:0-8939 GCA_035574055.1 Caldilineaceae bacterium | reverse complement strand
CGCGCAGGATGATCCCCTGGCGACCGAGCGCCTCCAGGTGCGGCTCCAGCGCGGCAAAGGAGAGTGATTCACCGAAGTTGGCGCGCCAGCTCTCCTGCACGCCAAAACCTGGCCGCTTGTTGTAGAAGATTGTGCCCTGCTCGCCGGAGATGCTGGTGTAATACTCGACAATCGGCTCCATAAACTTGATCCACTCGGCTTTGCAGCGCACCTTGAGGCCGGTGTCGAAGACCAAGAAGGCGTCGTACAGGTCCGGCGTGTAGCCCAACATCCTCTCCTGACAGATCGCATAGACCTCCACCACCTGGGCCGGGGCGAAGGTCCAATGCATCCAGTCCACCACATGGCTCAACAGGAAGTGGGCGGTAGAGGAGCCGGCGGCGAACTCGGCGCTGCGCGCGCCCCAGAGGCCGGTCGGCACGCTGATGTTGTCGTCGAGCCGCGACTCTGCATAGATAGGCCGGCCAATCAGCCCTTGCTGGACGAGATAGCGGGTGGCAAGGTCGAGGGGGATGGCCCGGTTGGCGTAGTTGACAAAGAAGGTTGCGCGCCGGCGCTCGACGGCTTCATAGATCGCCTCGGCGTCGGCCAGGGTGGTCGCCAGTGGCTTCTCCTGAATAATGGCCGGGACGCCCGCCTCCAGCGCAGCCAGCGTCGGCTCCCGATGCAGATGGTCGGGCGTCGCCACCACGACCAGGTCCAGTTGTTGCTCGGCCACCATCCGGACGGGGTCGGTGTAGGCCACTGCGCCGGCGGCTGCCGCCAGCTCCGTCACCGCCGCCGGGCGAATATCACACAGGGCCGTCACCGCGACCTCTGCGCGGCCACGCAAGGTGTTGAGATATTGCCGGCCCAAAATGCCTAAGCCGATGATGCCTGCTTTGAGCTGTGCCGTCATGGTGATTTCCTATCGCGTTCTCGCTAGCGTCCGGTTTGGTGTCTATGGCGGCTGCCTGTTGTGAACCTCTAGGGAAGGGCGGGGGGAGCGCCGGTTGAGCGCCATCCCTAGCTTACCACATTGCTTCTGATGTCCCTCGCTCGAATTGCGCGCCTTTGACAGTGCATAAGGGATTCGGCCATAATAGTCTCTAGCCGGGCGGGTGATCCCCTCTCACCGGCTCGCGATTTCTTGTGTCTGCTTTCCAGGCTGCCATCCGGCTCTGTTCTTCCAGGTTCTTTTAGTTCTAGGCGTATTCGTCCAATCGCGTTCGTGTGATTGGGTACGTGTGATTGCATTAACTGGAGTGTATCTTGAGTGTATCAGGTATGGGCTTCGGCGGCGCTGCTTGATTATTTCCTCATCCATTTGCTCAAAACCAATAGATGTTCCAGTTGCCACACGCGAGGAGACACCCTATGCACACCCATCTAGGCAGGCTGACCAGACGGCAGTTTCTCCAGGCAGCCGCAGCAGCATCCGCCCCGCTGGTCTTGGCCGCTTGCGCGCCCACAACCGCGCCGGCGCCCAGCGGCGGCGACCAAGCAGCAGCGCCCTCCGGCGAGAAAGTCACAGTGCGCTATATTGCCATGGACTACGACAGCCGGATGCAGCCGGACACTCAGGAGCTTTTTGACGAGTTCAACGCCAGCCAAGGGGAGATCGAGGCGATCTTGGAGGTGGTGAGCTGGCCGGAAGGGCGCAATGTGCTGCTGACCCAGATCAGCGGCGGCCAAGCCCCCGACATCTTCAACGGCTCCGGCCAATGGCTGCTCGAGTTCCAGTCGGTCGGCGAACTGGCCGCCCTGGACGACCTGCTCCCTGCCGAATTGCTGGATACCTTCTGGGAATCGGGCATCCAGGCCATGACGGTGCAAGGGACGCTCTACGGTCTGCCCTATTTCCTCGACCCGCGCGGTCTCTACTATCGTACCGACCTATTCGAGGAAGCGGGGCTGGATGCGCCCGTGACCTGGGCGGATATTCGCGAGGCGGCCCAGGCGCTCCACAACCCGCCCGATGTCTACGGCATTGGCTTGGGGCCGGGCGACTATTGGTGGTATGCCTGGGTAGGGGCCATCGGCGGCGGCAACAACTTGAGCCGCTGGAAGGAGGATGGCCGCTCCCGCGTCGGCGACCCAGAAGGTGTTCGCGCCGTCCAATTCCTCGCCGACCTCGTCCTGACCGACCAAGTGTCGCAGCCTTCGCCGGCCAGCGCCAACCGTGACGCCGACTTACAGCCGCTCTTCCTGGGCGGCCAGCTCGCCATCCTGGAGACCGGCTCCTGGATGCCCACCATTATCGCCAATGATGCGCCCGACCTGCCCTTTGCCGTGGCGCCCCTGCCGGTGGCGGAAGAGGGGATGGCCCATGCCAATGTCTTCTGGCCCGACTGCGTGATGATGGCCGAGCAGTCGCAAAAGAAGGAGCAAGCGGCGACGCTCCTGGAGTTTATGTTCAACTTTGAGAACCGGCTGAAGTGGGCCTTGCAGCGCGGCGTCATTCCAGAGCGCGTGGATGTGGGCCAGGACCCCCGCTACCTGGACCCCAACAGCCCCATCACCCCCTTCAACGAGTTCTTTGTGAAGGAGCTGGCGACTGCCCACAATGTCTTTGAGACGCCCTGGCCCGCCTCCGGCAGCGAGGACGACACAACCATCAACGACGGATTGGTCAAAGTCTGGCTGGGCGAGGCGACGCCCGAGGAGGCCATGACCGAAGCCGCCCGCCTCATTGACGAGCGCCACGGGTTGGCGTAACGAATGAACCGCAAAGAACGCAAAGGAGCAGAAGAAGGGAGTAGGGAGTAGCGTCGTAGGTGCGCTATCCTAGCGCACGCCCCGGCTTGTGCGGCAGGATGCCGCACCTACCTGGCTACTAGCCTGGCACGAGTCGCCCACGATAGCCGCCGCGTAGGTGCGTTATCCTAGCGCACGATCTCACAGTAGGCACGTGCGGCAGGATGCCGCACCTATGTGGCTACGTTGCTGGTCTTTGCGTCCTTTGCGGTGAAATCCTTTGCGGTGAAATCCTTTGCGGTGAAAGCAGTCTCTGAAAGGGTTGTCTTGTGGCAAATCAGACGCTTTCGGTGCCCCTTGGTAAGCCGGCGGCCCCAGGACGGTGGGCGCGTTGGCGCGAGGAGTGGGCGGAAAATGGGCTGGCCTATGTGCTGCTTGTGCCCAGTGTGGTGGCCTTTGCCGTCTTCCTCCTCTTCCCGATTGCCAACATGTTTGTCGCCTCTTTCTCGAGAGTGGATACCATTGGCCGGATCATGGAGTTCGGTACGCTGGACAACTACGCCCAGTTGCTGGCCGACCGGCGGCTGCCTATGATCTTGCGCCAAACCGTGATCTTTGCCTTTGGCACGGTCTGGCTGACGGTGCTGGCCTCCTTTCCGCTGGCCTTGATCCTCAACAGCCGCTTCCCCGGCCAAACCCTCGCCAAGGCGTTGATCCTCATCCCATGGGCCATGCCCTATGCCGTGTCGGCCATTACCTGGCGCTGGATCTTTCACGGCCAAATGGGCGCGCTGAACTACTTTTTGAGCCAGATCGGTCTCATCCGGGAGTACATCGTCTGGCTGGGCGATCCGGTGCTGGCCTTTGGCGCGGCCATGTTCGTCGAGGTCTGGTCGTCAGTGCCGTTCATGACCATCACCTTTCTGGCCGGTCTACAGGCCATTCCCCCCACCATTTACGACGCCGCCAAAATGGATGGCGCCAGCCCCTGGCGCGAATTTCTGGATATGACCCTCCCCCAGATGAAGACGGTGATCATGGTGGTGACGCTCCTCTCGATTATCTGGGCCTTCCGCTCTTTCGCAGTGATCTGGATTTTGACGCAAGGCGATCCGGTCTACCGCACCGATATTGCCGTGACCTACCTCTATAAGCTGGCCTTTGAAAACCTGCACTTCGGCGCAGGCTTTGCCTTGGCGGTGGGCATCTTCCTGGTGCTGACGATCTTCAGCATCATCTATACACGCGTCCTGAGGAGTGAAGAGCCATGAGCGGTACGCTGCGGCTAGGCAAGCTATTCGCCCTGCTCTTTTTCCTGCTGCCGGCCATCTTCATCAGCATCTTCCCGCTGATCGTGATGATCTCCACCTCCTTCAAGACCAGCCAGGAAGTCTATATCCCGCCGCCTACCTTTCTGCCGCGCGCGCCGACGCTGCAAAACTATGTGGACATCTGGCACGTGGCGCCGCTAGGCACCTATTTTCGCAACAGCTTGATCATTGGCCTTGGCTCGACGCTGGTAGCGTTGGCGCTGGCGATTCCGGCGGCCTATGCATTGGCGCGGTTTCGCTTCCGGGGCAAGCAGCTCTACATGCTCTCGCTGTTGGGCATCCAGATGTTCCCGCCGATTGTCATTGTCTTGGGCCTCTTCCGGCTGGTCGCTGCGCTCAACATGGTGGATAACCTGGCGACGTTGGTGGTGCTGTCGGCGGTCTTTAGCCTCTCCTTTGCCATCTGGTTGCTGACCAGCTACTTTGCCACCATTCCCAAAGAGATTGAAGAGGCGGCTATGATGGACGGCAACTCCCGCATCGGCGCGATGCTCCAGATGGTGTTGCCCCTCTCCTGGCCCGGCATTGTGGCTGTGGCGATCTTCGGCTTTATGAACGGCTGGAATGAGTTCCTCTTTGCGCTGACCTTTCTGCGCAACCAGGACAAACTGCCGCTGACCATTGGCCTCTTTAAGTTTGTCACCCGCTTTCAAGTCCAATGGCACCAACTGATGGCCGCCTCCTTTCTGACGACGATAGTCGTGGTAGTGCTCTTTATGCTGATCCAGAAGCAATTGACGCGCGGCATGGTTGCGTTAGGTGAGAAATAGCGTTTGGTAGACCAGACCTGTCGCAATCGCCAAGGTTACGCCTAAGATTCAATTCGAGTGCCAAGACCCAATCCTGAGAAAAGAAGATGGCTACCGTTGTCTGCCGAAATTTGACCAAGCACTATGGGGATGAGATCGCCGTCAACTCGGTCAACCTGGAAGTGCGCGAAGGGGAGTTCCTGGTGATCGTGGGGCCGTCGGGCTGTGGCAAGACCACGACGCTGCGCATGATCGCCGGCCTCGAGACCGTTTCCTCCGGCGAGATTCTGATTGACGGCCAGGTGATGAACCGGGTGGAACCGCGCCACCGCGACATCGCGATGGTCTTTCAGAACTATGCCCTCTATCCCCACAAAAAGGTCTATGATAACATCGCCTATCCGTTGCAGCTCCGCCGGATACCCAAGGCCGAGATTGAGCGCCGGGTGGTCGAGACGGCGCGGCTGCTGGGGATCGAGCCGCTCTTGCAGCGCCGCATCCGCCAGCTTTCAGGCGGCGAGCGCCAGCGGGTGGCGCTGGGACGGGCCATCGTGCGCCATCCGCGGCTCTTTCTCATGGACGAGCCGTTGAGCAACCTCGATGCCCAACTCCGTATTCAGATGCGCCGGGAGATCATCCGCCTCCAGCGCCAACTCGGCATCACCACCGTCTATGTGACCCATGACCAGGTGGAGGCGATGACCATGGGCGACCGCATTGTGGTCATGCGCGGCGGCTATGTCCAACAGGTGGGCGACCCGGTGACGATCTACAACCACCCGGCCAACCAGTTTGTGGCCCGCTTCATCGGCAGCCCGCCCATGAACCTCTTTGCCGGGACGCTGGCGGCTGCCGATGGCGCGCTCTATCTCCAGACCGGCTTTGGCCGCTTTGCCCTGGCGCCCGCATTGCGCAGCCAACTGCTCGCCAACCCCAAGCTGGGCGCAGGGCAGACGCCGGTGGTCTGTGGCATCCGCGCCGAGGACGTGCATGTACGCCCCGCCAACGGTAGCAACGCAGGCGAGGCGCAAGGGATGGTGGATTTGATCGAGCCGTTAGGCTCCGACAACTATGTGAGTATCGCGCTGGGCCAGGAGATGTTGCTGGCCCGCGCCCGCCCCGATGAGACGCTCCAGGAAGCCGCGCCGGTGCAGGTAACCCTGGGCATGGAGCGGATGCACTTCTTTGACCCTGACAGTGGCAATACCCTGTTGCCCCTGCGGTGAGAATACACTGGCAAACAAGCCATTTTTGCCGTTACCATTTCAGCCGTTACTTTTTACGGTCGAGAGCGTATCCCCTATAACTCTTGCTGCACGGCAAGAGTTATAGGGGATTTTGAGGCAGCGCTGCCCTTCATCGAGAACTAAACCCTTGCCCTTTCCGCTCCATCATGCCCTGTTCGCAACCTGCGCTGCGCCTATTCTTCGCGAGGCGGAGCAACGCTGCTTGCCGGCCAACCTGAAAGAGCAAGGCCCATGTGCTGTGCTAACCGGAGAAAATTTCCCATAGGTTGGATGATAGTCCTGGCGGGATTGTTCGGCCTGGTCTCCTTGGCGTTACCCCTCGCGGGAGGTGTTGCTGCTTCGGCGCAGGATGAGACTGAGCTTGCCATAGAAGCCCGCATATTTGAGAGCGACCGCACAGGGGAGCTTCACCCCGCCGGTCTCGCCTTCTCGCCGGGGGCGGGCGAGTTTTGGGTGCTGGAGGCCGGCGCGCCGGCCTCATCCCCGTCCGGCGTTTCCAACCTGATCCGGCTCACCCCGGCGGAAGATCGCACCGGCACGGTCGCCATCGAGGCGACGATAGCGGACGCGATCAACATGGCGTTTGACAGCCGGGCCAACCGCCTGCTGCTCTTCGATGCAACAAGCCAGGAATTGATCGAGATCAAGGCCAGGGCCGATGGAAGGTTGGCGCCGGCAACGCTGGCGCGCCACCCTGCGCAGCGCCTTGACCTACAACGCCCCCAGGGGATGACTGTAGACCCGCAGAGCGGGCAGCTCTTTATCCTGGACGGCGCCGGTCCCCGGTTGGTCCGTATCGAGCCGGATGCAGATGGGCGCTTGGACAGGGCCATGAGTTCCATCGTGGATTTGCAGCAAACGGGGCTGGTTGACCCGCGCGGGCTTGCGCTGGACCCGGCAACGGGCCATCTCCATGTCCTGCACCCGGCCGAGCAAACCCTCTATGAGCTGACCCAAAGCGGCCAGGTGGCAGCGACCCGTAGCCTGCCGGAGTTCACGGTCGGCGCTCTTCACGGGATGGTCTTTGCCCCCAGCGGCGACCTGACCGATGACCCGTCACAACAGCATCTCTATCTGGCCCATCGTCCGGCCCAGCAGAGCTTGGGCAGCAACCCCGGCGCGCCTACAGCACAGCCTGGCGCTCTGCCGCCGGGCCAGATTACTGAGCTTTCCTTTGTCAAGCCGGTGGCGGCGTCTGCGGCCATCAGCTTCCAGGTTTCCTTAGTCCAGATGATCGATCTGTCGGCCCTGACGCCGCCCAGTCCCGATCCATCGGGGATAGCTTATATCGGCGCCCACAATACGCTCCTCGTAAGCGATGGGGAGGTCGAAGAAACCACAGACGGGATCACCCACTTTCAAGGCGCCAACGTGTGGGAGTTAACCCTCAATGGCAGCATCGTACACACGGCCAACCTCTCGACGGTTGCGCCGACGGTTGTGCCCATCAGCAACGAACCGGCGGGAGTCGCCTGGGACCCCCTCACAGGCAATTACTTCATTAGTGATGATGGCGCCAGACGGGTCTATACATTGCAGCCGGGTGCAGATGGGTTGCTCGGCACCGCCGACGACACTTGGACCAGCTTTAGCACCCGGCCGGCAGGGAATCTCGATCCGGAGGAAGTTGCTTTTGATGCGGCGCGCCGGCGCCTGTTCGTGGCCGATGGGACCAACCAAGAGATATACCAGTACACCTTAACCGGTGAACTGGTCGGCCAGTTTGATGTCGAACGCTATGGGGTAGTGGACCCGGAGAGCGTGGAAGTCCACCCTGAACAGGGTACGCTCTTTGTCATGAGTAGTCACCGCAGTAGCCAACTCATCATCGAGACGACCATCGAGGGGGATTTGCTCCAGACGATGGACATCTCGGCGGCCAACCCGCGCAGCGCCGCCGGGCTGACCTATGCGCCGGCAAGTGATGGGTCCAACGCGATGCATTTCTACATCGTTGACCGAGGCGTTGACAACAATACAAATCCAACCTTTGTTGACGGCAAACTATACGAGGTAACGGCGCCCGGTCCAGACAACCCGCCTCCTGACCCTCCCCCCCCTGAGGTTGATCCGGAGGAGACGCCCTCCTACGGGGTCTATTTGCCCTTGATCAGCCGATAAGGGGGGAGTTGCCGCTTGTTGTCGCCTTTTGGAGCAGCTAGGTGGATAGAAGCCCGCGCGCAAAGGCCAAATCCTCGGCGATGAGCCGGTCTACGGCGTGTTCGTCGCTGTATTCGGCGGTCAGGCAGATGGGGCCGGTGTAGCCCATCGCTTTGAGCTTGGCGACGACGCGCGGCCAGCTTGCGCGGCCCTGGCGGCCGGAGGTCCAATAGCATTTCCACTCGGCCAGCTCGGCCTCCGGGCCGTTGATGCGCCGCCAGTAGCCGTTCTTCAGGTTCACGATAAAGAGCATATCCGCCACCACGTCCAGCGCCGGCTCCGGCTCCATGCCGGCCAGCGCGTTGTGGGCGGCGTCCCAGATCGCGCCGACATAGCGGCGGTCATAGCCGTCGAGCAAATGGTACAGCCCGAACTCGTGAACGCCGACAAAGTCCCCGACATGATTCTGGACGCCGATGCGGACGCCGTAACGCTCGCACAGGGGCAAGGCGGCGTCCAACTGGCGGCGGGCGGCGGCCTCGGCCTCCCAGTAGGGACGCTTGCCTGTGCGGAACATCACCCGGTTCAACGTTACCTCGGCAGCGGCGCAGGCGGCATAGAGCCGCTCGTCGTCCAGGGGCAGGTCCACCGTCACATTCAACACGCGCACCCCCTCCTCGGCCAGCACGCGCACGGCCTCCGGCAGCGTCTGCTCGATGCAGTCGGGTTGGCAGGGGAAGCCGGGGCGCACCGGCAACTCGATCCACGTAAAGCCGAGGGCGCGGACGTGGCGAGCGAGTGCCGGGAGGGAAAGGGATTTCCAGGGTTTGACAAAG
>DATLZJ010000187.1:0-4170 GCA_035574055.1 Caldilineaceae bacterium | reverse complement strand
CAGCGTTCCTCCCAGCGGATTTCCATTTCCTCGCGGTTGCCCAGGGCTTGGCGCAGGAGCGCGACGAGGTCGGCGTCGGCGCCCTGGCCGGCGAGCAGGTCCACGGTGGCTTGGTTGATGTAATAGTCCCGGTCTTCAGCCGACTCCTCTTCTAAGTGGGCGGTGAGAGCAGCAAGCTGGTCGGGGGTGATGGCGCCCAATTCGGCGCCGGTCTGGTTGTCTAGGAGAACAATCATGCGCAGCATCCTTTTCTAAGACGGGTGGGGCGAGCATGTACAGCCCAAGACGGTACAGCCCAACATGAACTGCCGTTCAATCCGGCGCAGTGGCCGTAAAGAAGCCAAACGGCCCAAGCTCCACGTGACAGCGCGCGTGCTGGAAGCCCGCCGCGGCCAGCAGTTCCAGGTGGCGGGCGACCGGCAGGCGGCCAGGGCTGGCGGCAGGATCGGGCGGGTCGGGCGCCAGCAGGTCGGCAACGATCAGGCGGCCGCCGGGGGTGAGCTGGCGTCGCGCCAGGCGATACATTTGGGCCACGGTCTCGGCGTCGCCCAGGTCATGAAGCGACTGGAAGGAGACCAGCGCGGCCAGCGGCCTGGGCAGCCGGCCTAGCCACTCCTGCCTGTTCAGGTCTTGCTGTAACAGCGTCGCCCGGTGTGAATAGACGGCCAGCCGCTCGCGCGCCAGGGCCAGCAGCATGGGCGAGATGTCGAAGCCGGTGTAGTGAAGGTGGGGGTGGTCTGCCAAGAGGCGTGCGGCCAGCGACCCGGCGCCCATTGCCAGCTCGGCCACAAAGAGCGGGCCGCGAGCGCGGCCTGGGTTGTCGAGCAACGCCACCTGCTCGCTGACCAGCGTTTGCAGCCGCGCTCGCTCCGGCCAGCGGGCGTCGAGGCTGGCAACGTACTCGGCCGCCTCATCAGGGCTGTTAAAGGTGCGGTAAGCCATCTCGGTTTCCGGTGAGCTTCTTTATGCACTGGCTCTAAAATTGGCCGGCATACGCCACATCGTAAGGAGCAGCCAGGTGTTGATGATATTGATAGTGCAGCTCGGCAAGCTGGCGCAGGTGCAGCGTATCATGGGCCAGCCAGGAGGCAAGCAGGTCGCCGGCGCGCAGCGTGAAGCCCGCCGGGTGGCGGCGACCGATCTCCCAGTCGGGTGACTTCAGGCCGGCCAGCCAAGCCAGCGATGCCTCCCGCTCGCGCCGAAAGGCTGCCAAGGATTCAGCCAGGTCGCGGCCATTATAGTGGCGGCTGGCAACCCATCCCTGCGGGTCAATGGCCGGCCAGGGCGTCTCCGGCTGATGGAGTGTCAGGTCAAGCCGGGTGCGGAAGTCCTCGCGCTCCTCGTCATAGAGGTGGTTGATCACCTCCAGGATGGACCATTGGTCAGGGGCCGGCTTCCAGCGCGCCTGCTCCTGGTCCACCCCGGCGGCCAGCGCGGCGATGGCCTGGGCGTTGTGACGGAAACGCTCGACAGCAAATGACAGCTCAACCATGATTGAATCGCCTTCGTTCTCGGTAGGGGCTGACCAAACGGCGCTGCGCGGTGGCTTACGTGAGCGCACCCCTCAGATGACTTCGCCCAACAAATAGCGGTGATGCGCCCAGACAGCCTTCATTTGCCAGGGCAGCGGCGCCCGGTCCAGCCAAGCATAGCGCATCACCCGGTCATAGAGCGCAGGCTCTTCGCCCAGGTAGTGGGCCATGGTGCTCCAGCGCCAACCGTCGCCGCTGAACTGCGCGGTCAAGCGGGCGCTGCCGATGCCCAGGCGTTTGAGCACCTCCGCGGCAGGCATGACCGTATCGGGCCAGGGCGGGACATCCAGCACCCCTTGCTCGATGATGCGCACCCCGGCCTCCTCCAGAATGCGGCGGATGCGCCCAATCTGGGTCCAACGTTCGTCGTGGGTGCGGAAGAACTCCCGGTCAATGAGCAGCTTGCGCGTCCAGTAGCCGATTTGGAGCCGGTTGGGCATCGCCACAAAGACCAGGCGGCGGCTGGTGCGGGCCAGCTCGCGCAACAGCCCTGCCGGGTCGTCGAGATACCACAGACCAGCCCACTGCCAGGCGAGGTCAAAGCGGCGGCTGGGGAAGGGCAGCGCGTGCCAACCGTCCGGCGCGACCTGCACGAGGTCAATGGGCAGCCGCAGATCGTCCTGCCAAATGCGTTGTACCCCCTGGATGCGCTCCGGCTCGTCGTCCACTGCGGTGACGGGGATGCCGCGGCGGGCAAAGACGACGCCGTTGATGCCGCTGACGCCGGCCATGCCATAGAGCGGCGCCTCCAATACCGAGCCGATGCCATAGCGGGTGCAGAGCCGGTCCAGAAAGTCATTGAGCACAAAACGCTCATAGACCAACCCCAACCCCTCGTTGTAGTCGGTCAGGTAGCGCCGCCAGGGCGCGGCAGCGTCGTCTGCAAGGTTGTGGTTGGGATCGGAAAGCGGATTGGCGCCGTTGTGCATGGAGGATGGCTCAGGATAGCGGCGTAACGATGAGGGTGAGGCCGTCGCGTCCGACCACCTGGGCGCGCTGTCCCGGCTCCAGCCGCCCCGTCGTCAGCCGCGCCGTCCACCATTCTCCCTGGACAAAGACGCTGCCCTCCTCGCCGGCGCTGAAGGCGGCTTTGGCAGTGGCGATCCGCCCGATCAGCCCTTCGCTGCCGGTGGTCACCGGTGTGCGCTGTGCCGCCAGCGCCTTACTCCCGGCAAAGACGGTGACTGCGCCCATGCCGAGCGCCAGCAGGATGACGGTTGTCCAGGGGACACGCACCCCCGGCGTGTCGAAGAGCAGCGCAGCGCCCAGGATAAAGGCGATCACGCCGCCCAGCGCGAGCGCGCCAAAGGTCGGGGTAAAGGCCTCGCCGACAAAGAGCAGCAACGCCACCCCCATGAGCGCCAGCCCGGCCAGGTTGGCGTCGAGCTGGCCTAGGCCGTAAAAGGCCATCAGCAGCGCCAGCGCGCCCAAGATACCGGGCACGCCAAAGCCGGGCGTGCGGATTTCTACCACTAACCCCAAGATGCCCAGACTCAACAGAATGGCGGCGACGGTCGGGTCGGCCAGGAAGTTGAGCAGCTCCTGGAAGGTGGTGAGCGGCATCTCCACGATACGGGCGTCGGCGGTGTGGAGTGTGCGGGGCGCACCGGCGACGGTGACCGTGCGCCCGTCCAGCTCACGCAGCAGCTCTGGCAGATCGGAGGCCACCAGGTCAATCACGCCCAGCTCTAGGGCCTCATCGGCAGTGGCGGCGGCAGCTTCTTGGACCGCGGCGATGGCCCAGCGCGTGGCCTCTTCGCCGCGGCGCGCCGCCAGGTTCTCGATGTCAGCGCGCAGGATATTGGTGATCTTGGCCTGCAGCGTTTCGTCAATATCGCCGCCGGAGATGTCAACGGGGCTGGCGGCGCCGATGCTGGTGCCTGGCGCCATTGCGGCAATGTGCGCGGCCAGCGTAACAAAGGTGCCGGCGCTACCGGCATGGGCGCCCGCGGGCGCAACATAGACCACAATCGGCGCCGGCGAGGCCAGCATCTGCTGGATGATGGACTTGGTGACGTCAACGCTGCCGCCCGGCGTATCCAGCCGAAGGATCACAGCCTCGGCCCCCTCGGTCTGGGCCGCTTCGATGGCCCGGCCCAGATAGCTTTCCAACACCGGCGTCACCGCGCCCTCGAAAGTCAGCACATAGACCATCCGCCCGGTCTCTTGCCGGTCGGTCTCTTGCCGGTCGGTCGCGGCCACAGCCGGCGCTGCGGCGCTCATGCCCAGCCACAGCAACAGGAGTAAGAGAAGCCTTGCGATGGGATTTGTTGGCGGCTTCCTGCTTTTGTAGGAAAAGAGGGCGACTTTGATGGATAGATGCTTCATGATCCCTGCTTGACGCGGGCGACTTCCGCCATCATTTCCTCGACCGAGCGGCGGCCTGCGTCGCCGGTCGCGCCCAGCATTTGGGTCAGCTCCTCCAGCCGGGCTGCGCCCTCCAAGTCGCGGACAACGGTGCTGGTGCGTTCCTCACCGTTGACCTGGAGGATGCGCTTATTGACGGTAAAATGCTTATCGCCGAAGGCGGCCAGTTGCGGGAGATGGGTGATGCAGAGCACTTGATGGGCGGCGCCCTGCCCGTTTTTGCCGGGGCGCTGGCCCGTCAGGCTCCACAGCTTTTGGCCGACGATGGCCC
>DATLZJ010000186.1:0-5752 GCA_035574055.1 Caldilineaceae bacterium | reverse complement strand
CCCGCCCCTGGATGTGACCGAGGCCATGCACCGCCAGATGAAGGCCGAGCGCGAAAAGCGGGCGCAGATCCTCGAATCCGAGGGGTTGCGCCAGGCGCGCATCCTGGCCGCCGAAGGCGAGGCGGAGGCCGTGCGCCGGGTGGCCGACGCCAACCGCTATAAGGTGGAGGTGGAGGCGGCAGGCCAGGCCAACGCCATCACCACCGTCTTTTCGGCCATCCGCAACGCCAACCCCGACGATAAGCTGATCGCCATCCAGTATCTGGATGCACTCAAGAACATTGCGGACGGCCAGGCGACCAAGCTCTTCATCCCGTATGAGGCGACGGGGGTCTTGGGGGCGTTGGGCGGCATCCATGAGCTGTTCCAGGAGAAGCGAGCGCCGGCGCCCGCCGCCAACGGCAACCGTCCATCGCCGAGCGCATAAGCACATAAAGGGCCGCGCAGCCCGCGGCCCTTTACACACCTATCTCGTCAATGCGCCATCCTGCCGCACAGCCTTTCGTAGGTGCGCTATCCTAGCGCACGTTCTATCGAGAGCAACGCCCTGCGGCAGGGGTTGCCCCGCCTATGCCGCCGCCCAGCGCAGCCCGTCCTCCGTCTCCACCAACCGCCCTGCGCCGGGGATGTGGGAGGCGATGATCAGCGCCCTGCGCGCCAAGGCGCGACGGGTGAGCAGCGAGCGGCTGACCGCCATGTACTTGGCGTCGGCCCAGGTGACGTGCCAGCTCGGCTGCTCCACCTCGACCCAATGGTGGTAGAGGTCGCCCACGATATAAACCTGCTCCTCGCCCGACAGCACCCGCACCCCCAGATGGCCCAGCGTTTCACCCGGCAGCGGCAGAATCTCCACACCCGGCGCCAACAGCCGCGCCTCGTCTACCAGCCGCAGCAACCCCTGGCGAGCCACCTCGCCCAACGTCGCCGCTTGTGCTGTGCCCGGCTGCTGCACCCGCTCCTGTAGCGCCGGATTTTCCCAATCGGCCCTGCCGATATAGGTCTGGGCATTCGGAAAGGCAAGGACGCGGCGCCCCTCTTTCTCTTCGGTCAGCCCATTGTAATGGTCCAAATGCAAGTGGGTGATGACCAGATGCTCGACGCGCTCCGGCGCTACGCCCAGCGCCCGCAGTTGGTCGGGAATGGAGGGCGGCGGGGTGTAGCCGGGCACGCGTATGGGCGAGTCCTCCGGCAGATCATAGGAACCGGCGTCCACCAAGAGCGTAAGCTGCGGCGTGCGGACCAGCACATGCTGCATGGGCACCTGGAGCGGCTGCTCGAAGTAGGCGTCATAGCGCCCACGCCAAGCAGCCTCCGGCTGTCCCAGGCCCTCGGCCATGTCATACAAGAGCAGCCCGCTGTCGAGCACGGTGAGCGTCGCCTCGCCGGCTGTATAGGTGGTTGTCTGCATCAAGTCCCCCTCTCCATGTGCCTCGGTAGACGGCAAGCCGGCCTACGCCGGCTCGTCAGGCAATGAGCCGCAAGCCCAGGGTATGGGCCAACGTCTGTGCGGCCTCGATTTCTGTGGGCGCAAGGGAAGCGGCCAGCTCACCCCGCGCATGGGCCGGGGCCAGATATTGGGTCAACAGGCTGACCTCGACGCCGGGCCGCTCGGCCAGCCAGGCCAGCGCCGGCCTGGTGCAACAGTCCAAATGCCCCGGCATGAGCAGATGGCGCACGATCACCCGCGCCCCCGTTGCCAGGGCGCGGTCAATGCAGCGGGTCACCACCGGCCAGTAATTGGGCATCCCGCCCAACCGTTCGCCGCAGCCCGCCGGCCCCAACGCCGGCCCGAATTTGAGGTCGGGCAAGTAAATATCAATGGCCCCGGCCAGCAGGTCCAACGCCTCGTCGGTCAGATAAAAGTTGCTGTTGAAGACCGCGGGAATCGTGCGCCGGTCGCCCAGCTCGGCCAGGGTCGCCAGGATAAAGGGGATGTGGGGCGTTGGGTCGCCGCCGATGAAACAGAGCGAGCGCGCCCCTGCCGCCTGGCGCTGGAGCACGCGACCCGCCAGTTGCGCCGGGGTGGCGGCCACCCCATAGGTAGGCCGGAAGGCAAAGCGGGCCGCGGTGCAAAAGCGGCAGGTCGCGGTGCAACCGCTGAAGAAAATAGCGTGGGCCGGGCGCAGCGGCTCCTCTTCACCCAAATGAAGCATCTCGCTGGCGATATAGCTGACCGGGCCGACCCGGCAGCGCCCGCCGCTATAGGCGCGCGCCGTCCCGCAACGATGGGGGCAGAGGGCACAGTCGGCGAGCTGCGTCTGCGCCTCGGCGGCGCGCAGCATCAGGTCTAGCACGCGCCCCCCGCTAGCCAAGGCCAAACTGGTCACGCAGCCGGTCAATGGCGCTGAGCCGCCGGGCCGTCGCCACTCGCCCGCCGCCAATCTTATCCACCACCACCACGGCGCGCGAGAGAAAGCTGTTCTCGCCCACAAAGATCAGATAGCGGGCGTTGCTCAACCGCCGCCAGCGATAGTGCGGCGCCAACGCCGCCACCCGCTCGTCGGCCATGCATGGCTCTCGGGTCAGCGTCACCTCCACGCCGTCACGCTCCAGCCCCGCACAGGTCTGGCACAGCCCCGACTCGCGCACACAGCCGCTGCAATAGGTCTGCTCACAGCGCCGGCAGAGCGCAACATGGCTGCCGCAATGGTGTTGCTCACAGATACCGCACGCCTCCCAACAGATCGGGCAGACCGGCTCGTTGCAGTAGACACAGCGCGCGCCATGCTCATCACAGACGCTATGTTTGCAGTCGGCGTAGCGCAGCAGGTGCTCAGTGCAACAGGGCCGCCGGCAGACCTGGCAGAGGGTGGTGCAGGCGCGGCACGCCTCCCGGCCACAGCGGCCACAGTGGATCGTGCCGGGCGTCAGCTTGTGACAGGAGGGACACTCGACCAAACAGCTATGGCAATAGACGCGCTTGCCCGCTGCGTCCCGCTCATAGAAGCCCGGCCCAACCCGCCGGCCACAGCTTTCGCACGTCGCCAGGCAATTGGCGCAGAAACGTTGGCCGCTGGCGCTGCACACCCCCATCTGCACACTGTACTGCTGGCAACCGGGGCAACGCACTGCACACGCGGCGCAGATCAGGGGGTGGCTGCCGTCAGCCGCGGCCACCCCATCGGCGCGCAGATGGCTGCGACACTGGACTGTGCCACAGTGGGCGCACGCCGTCTGG
Source organism: Caldilineaceae bacterium (assembly GCA_035574055.1). Classification (GTDB taxonomy): domain Bacteria; phylum Chloroflexota; class Anaerolineae; order Caldilineales; family Caldilineaceae; genus QEUY01. The sequence continues at coordinate 2,574 of DATLZJ010000186.1, read as the reverse complement.
CAGGCTAGACAGACCGAGTCGCCGCAGACCGGGCAGGCGCGGACATGTTCAGCGCAGGCGCGCCCGCCGCAGGCCCAACAGAGCTGGCCGCAAGCCGAACAGTTGGCCTGACCACAGGCGGGGCACGGCTCCACGCCGCACTCGGCGCAGATGATCTCCTGGCATGTGCTGCACTGCTCGATGCAATCATCGCAGCAGAGATGGCCGAAGCGGTCGAGAGCAACGGTCGTCGTCTCGCGACCGCAGGCGGAACAGGCAGGCCCCTGGATTGCCCCCGTGTAGCGGTTGCGCACCACCTGCACGGTCGCCTCACGCTTGCCGTCGCTCAAGACCAGATCGGCGACGGCCACCGGCGTCTGCACGACCGCGTAGCTGAAGAGCGTCACCTGTACCCGCAACCGGTGATTCTCCACCTCTTCGGCGATCTTGCGCGCCAGGTCCTGCTCCAACGCCTCGCGTTTTTCGCCGGTAGGGTCGTGGCTCTCGTAGACCTCTTGGATCTGCTGGCCGTAATAGGTCGTCAGCCGGTTGAGCGTTGTGTAGAGGCGGGGCATGATCTCAGCCTCATGGCCCACACAACGCAAGTCGGCATGGTAGATGGCGTACTTGCGCGCCGTCTCGGCCAGTCGCACCAGATGGGTCATCGGGGGCAGCTTGGCCGGCAGCGCCCTTCCCTCGGCGTCGGTCTCCGGCGGCACAGGGTGGGCGTCGGCGAAGAGCGCATCCAGGTCCACCGCGTCTGGGTCTGTATGAGGCTCACCTCGCAGCGGCAGCCGTTCGCCCCGCTCGTCCAGCACAACGGTATACAGTTCCTCCCGCTTGTCATCGGCCCGGTAGGTGATGCGCCAGTTGAAGACAAAGAGCGAGCGCGTCTGCTCCTGGAGCTTCAGCCCGGTGATACTGGTGTTGACCGGGCGAATGGCCTGCAAGAGCATCTCGCTGTTGGGGTGGCGATTGGGCAGCGCCAGCAACGTCAACGCGCCGCGGCGCTCCAGCAGGGCAACCATGCGGTCAAAGAGGCGGCTGCCGTGGGCCACCAGCTCCACATCGCTGCCGGGGCTGACTTGGTGGAAGGCCAGCCGGAGCTGGGGCTTGCCAAAGTGCTCGACCAGTTCCGCAGGCAGGTCTACCTCCAGCACCCCCTGCTTTCGCTTGTCCAGCGGGCGCACGGTAGCCTGGAAAAAAGTAAAAAAGTCAATGGTGAAGGTCCGCAGGTCGGGCGGCGCAGCCATCTCGGCAGGACCGGCGACAGGCCGCGACTTAGCACCCAGAGAGGCTTGGCGTGTGGTCATAGCTGTACAGTATAGCATATCTGTTTTGCAAAGGAGCGATCCCTTTTCACTTTATGCAAAGTTGTGCTACAATGCGCGCGGCGAAAGATATGGGAAGGTCAGGAGGAAAGCGGATGCAGCGCCAAGTCGCCCAATTTCTGGACTACATGGTGAAGGAGAAGGATTGTTCGGCCAACACCACCGCGGCCTATCAGAACGATCTCTCTCAGTTTGTCCAGTTCGTCGAGCAGTACGAGGCCGCGGACGGCAAACGGGTCAGCAGTTGGCAGGATGTAGACGAGCATGTAGTACAGAACTATCTGATCTTCCTCAAAGAGCGCGGCTACGCCTCTTCCACCATTGCTCGCAAGATCGCTTCGGTCAAGAGTTTTTTGCACTACCTGTCGGACACCGGGCACATCCGCATAGACCCGGCCAAGGGGCTTGACTCGCCCAAGGTCAAGAAGAGCCTGCCCCGCTCGATCCGCACCCAGGAGATTGACAAGCTGTTGGCCGCGCCTGCGGGTGAGCGCTCGCCCAAGGCGCTGCGCGACAAGGCGCTGTTGGAGGTGCTCTACGCTACGGGGATGCGCGTCACCGAGCTAGTTAACCTGAACCTGGATAGCGTAGACCTCGACAAGCGGACGGTCACTTGCGGCGACGGCAGCCGGCGCAGCCGCACCGTCCCTGTCTATAGCGGCGCCATCCAGGCCATCAGCGATTACCTGAGCCAGGGCCGCGCCCAACTTTTGGTGGACCCGTCGGAGCCGGCGCTCTTTTTGAACCACCGGGGCCAGCGGCTCACCCGCCAGGGCCTTTGGCTGATCATCAAGCACTACGTCAAACAGGTAGGCATCCGCGCCACAGTCACGCCGCATACCTTGCGCCATAGCTTTGCCACCCATCTGCTCAACTCTGGCGCCGACCTGCGCGAGGTACAGGAGCGGCTCGGCCACGCCAGCGCCAGCACCACCCAGGTCTATCGCCAGGTGACGGAGGAGAGCGGGGCCGAGCTAGTGGTGGATGGCCGTGAGGTGCGCCGCCAAGATGGGACGCCGGATGGGGCCGAGCAGCCTGAGGAGTCCCGCGCTACCCTCACCGCCTAAGCTCGTTCTGTTTTCTATCTTCTGTCTTTCTCTCTCCTGATACCTCGCCCATAGGAGGCCCGCGCGTGGTCCCCGAATTTGAGCTGCGCCATTATGATGAGGCCGCCGCCGCCATCTTGCGCCAAACGCCTCACCGCCCAACGGTCGGCCTCGTCTTGGGGAGCGGCTTGAGCGGGCTGGCCGCTGCCGTGGCGGGG
>DATLZJ010000185.1:0-2430 GCA_035574055.1 Caldilineaceae bacterium | reverse complement strand
AGGCGCCGATCACCGCCGCGACCATCCGCATGATCCACGAAATCGAGGAGGGCCGCCGTCCCATGACCCTCGCCAACCTAGACGAGCTAAAGGCCCTGCTGTGAACATTCGTTTCGACGGCAAGTGTGTGATTGTCACCGGCGCGGCCCACGGCTTTGGCCGCGCCATTGCCCTGGCCTTCGCCGAGCGGGGCGCACAGGTCTGGGCGTGCGATGTGCTGGCCGATGAGGTGACGGAAACGGCCGCGCTGTGTACCCAAGCAGGCGGCGTCTGCCAGGCCCACGTGGTAGACGTGACCGACCCGGCCTTGGTACGCGCCTTTGTGCAGGAGGCAAGCGCCGCGGCAGGCCAGGTGCATATCCTAGTCAACAATGCCGGTGGGGTGCTGGGCCAGGTGGGCCGGCCCCTGGAGGAGATCAGCCCGCGCGAGTGGCAGGCGATCTTCGACGTGAATGTCAGCGGCGCCTTCTACATGGCCCAGGCCGTCGCGCCCGGCATGAAAGCGGCGCGCTGGGGGCGCATCATCAACATCTCCAGCGGCGCGGGGCTGGGCATCAGCCTGACCGGCATCCAGGCGTATGCCTCGGCCAAGGCCGCGCAGATCGGCCTGACCCGCCAGTTGGCCCATGAGCTTGGCCCCTGGGCGATTACGGTCAACAACATCGCGCCCGGCTTTGTGCGCTCCAACCCTACCACCGAGCGCCAGTGGGCCTCCTATGGGCCGGAGGGCCAGGCGCGGCTGGCGGAGTCCATCGCGCTGAAACGCCTGGGCGCGCCGGAGGATATCGCCCACGGCGTCCTCTTCTTTGCCTCGGACTACGCCGGTTGGATCACAGGCCAGGTGCTTTCCATAGATGGGGGCAAATGATGGCGCAGACGCCCCAGGCCTATCTCCAGCGCCGCCGGGCGCGCTTCCTGGAGGAGCTGATCGAGTTCGCCCGCATCCCCAGCGTCAGCGCCGACCCGGCCTATGCGGACGGCATGGCCCAGGCCGCGGCCTGGGTGGCGAACCGGCTGCGGGCTGCCGGCGTCCCCCGCGCCGAAATCATGCCCACGCCGCGCCATCCGGTCGTCTACGGCGAATGGCTGGCTGCGCCGGGCAGGCCCACGGTGCTGGTCTATGGGCACTATGATGTGCAGCCGCCCGACCCGCTGGATAAGTGGGCCAGCGCGCCCTTCAGCCCTGAGGTGCGCGAGGGGCGGCTCTATGGCCGCGGCGTCTCCGACGACAAGGGGCCGATGCTGATCCCCATCCAAGTGGTGGAGGCGCTGCTGGCAACGCGCGGCGCGCTGCCGCTGAACATCAAGTTCCTCTTTGAAGGCGAGGAGGAGATCGGCAGCCCAAGCCTGGAGGGGTGGATCGCGGCCCATGCTGACCTGCTGGCCGCCGATGTCGTGCTGTCGGCGGACGGCGCGATGTGGCGGGTGGATGTGCCCTCGATCACGGTCGCCAGCCGCGGCCTGGCGGCGCTGGAGCTGACCGTCGCCGGCCCGGCCAAGGACCTCCATTCGGGGCGGCACGGCGGCGCGGTGGCGAACCCGCTCCAGGCGTTGGCGCGGCTGGTCGCCAGTCTCCACACCGACGACGGCCGGGTGGCCGTGGCGGGCTTCTATGACCAGGTGGCGGAGTTAAGCGCAGCGGAACAGGCCGCCCTCGCCGCGCTCCCCTTTGATGAGGAGGAGTACCGCAACCAGGTGGGCGCGCCCCAGCTCGTTGGCGAGCCGGGCTATAACACGCTGGCGCGGCTCTGGACGCGGCCGACGCTGGAGCTGAACGGCATGTGGGGCGGCTATCAGGGCGCAGGCAGCAAGACCGTGATCCCCGCCGAGGCCCACGCCAAGATCACCTGCCGCTTGGTCCCGAACCAAGACCCCGCCGACATTACGGCCAAGGTGGCTGCCCACCTGCGCGGCCACACCCCGCCGGGCGTGACGCTCCATCTGCGCATAGGCGACCACGGCGCCCGGCCCTACCACATCCCGGCGGACCATCCGGCGCTTCAGGCTGCGGCGCAGGTCTTGGCCGAGGTCTACGGGCAGCCGCCCTACCCGGTGCGCATGGGCGGCACGCTGCCGGTGAGCGAGGTCTTTCTGCGTCTGTTGGGCATTTATACAGTCTTCTTCTCCTTCTCCACCGCAGATGAAGACTTCCACGCGCCCAACGAGTTCTTGCGGCTGCACCGATTCTATGAAGGGCTGGATGCCTGGGCGCGGCTGCTGGAGAGGCTGGGCGGCCAGTCTGGAGCGTGATGCGGCGCAAGCTCACCTTTCGCGCCCACGGGCGGCAGGTCGTCAGATGATCAGCAGACCTGGCTCGTCAATCGGTTTCGCCTGGCCCAGGTAGACGCTCTTCGGGCGGCACATCCCACACAAAAAGTAGAAGCGGATGCTGTCCTCCTCGGCCTTGTGGAGCCTTGCCAACCGCGCGTG
>DATLZJ010000184.1:0-6460 GCA_035574055.1 Caldilineaceae bacterium | reverse complement strand
GCGGCGAGGGAGGAGGCAAAATCGACCGCGCCCGCGCCGAGCCGGCGGTGATTGGGGTTGGCTGGGTCCCAATCCTTGACATGGACCAGCACTGCGCGGCCGCGCGCGGCGCGCACCTCCGCCGCGGGGTCCATGCCGCCGTGGGTGGCGTTGCCGATGTCTAGGTAGAGACCCAGAGCCTCTGCGCCGCCGCAGGCATCCACCATCTGCAGCAGCTTTTCGGTGTTCAACAAGAAAGGCTTGCCGACGGCCTCCAGCGCCAGCTTGACCCCAGCCTGCTCTGCCTTGGCGATGCCATGCATGACGCCATCGCGGAACAGCTCCCACTTGTTGGCGGGCGATTCGTCTTGGTCACAGCCGGGCACGAGAATCGCCTTTGCGCCTAACGCCGCGGCCAGGTCAATCGCATCCAGTAGTTGGCTGACGCCCAGGTCGCGGATGCGCACATCGGGGCTGGCAAGGTTGAAGATCCAGTGGCAATTCAGGCAGAGCGAGGTAAACTCAATGCCGGCATCCTGCGCTTGTTTGCGCAGGGCCTGACGTGCAGCGGCGTCGAGCCGCTGTGTCCAAAGTTGAGCGGCGTCAATATTCAGCTCTAGCCCGGCCGCGCCCACACGCGCAGTCGCTTCCACCTTCTGCGCCGGCTGCCAGCTAGCAGGGAAGATGCCGGAATTCAGACCAATCTGCATAAGGTGTCTATCCCTTTACACCGGAAACGACGATGCCTTGGATGAATTTGGCTTGGGCAATGTAGAAGACGATCAGGACAGGAATGAGCGCAACGAGGGTCATGGCCATGGTTTGGGGGACATGCTGTGATTGTTGCGTCTGGAAGAGGCGGAGCGCGATGGAGACGGTGTATTTGCTCGGTTCATTCAAGTAAATCAAAGGCCCAAGGTAATTGTTCCAGTTCCAGGCGAAGGATTGAATCGCAATCACGCCCAGGGCGGGCTTGGAGAGGGGCATGATGATGCGCGCATAGATGGTCCACCAGCCGGCGCCGTCAATGCGCGCCGCATCATCTAACTCGGTGTGGATGGTCATGAAGAACTGGCGCAGCAGAAAGACATTGTAGGCATTGGTCAGCCATTCGGGAATGATGAGCGGCCAAAACGTGTTGACCAGGCCCAGTCTGGACCAGAAGAGATAAATGGGGATCAGGGTGACCTGGCTCGGCAACATCATGGTGGCCAGCAGGATCACGAAGATGGTGTTTCGCCCCCAAAAGCGGATACGCGCGAACCCAAACGCCACCAGCGAGCTGGAGAAGACTAAACCGACGATATTGACAAGGGTGAGGATCGTGGTATTGCGATAGAAGACGGTGAAAGGCGGGACGGATTGGGTCCAGGCTTCGCTGAAATTGGACCACCGCGGCTCTGGCGGGATCCAGATGATCGGGATGTTGTAGACAAGCGCCTCTGGCTTCAAGGAGGTGGAGATCATCCAGAGCAGGGGTGCGGAAAAGATCAAAGCCCCAATCGTGAGCACGATATAGAGCAGAACGCGCCCAAGCCAAGAAGTGACTTTGTAGCTGACCAGCCTCCAGTCGACGCCTTGCTGAGTGGCAGGGTAGACTTTCCCTTCGGTGGTCATCGTTTGATGTCCCCTTCGTAGTGAACCCAAGATTCAGAGGAGCGCACCACCAGAATGGTGAAAATCAGGATGACAACAAAGAGCGCCCAGGCCAAGGCAGAAGCATAGCCGAATTGGAAGTCCTGGAAGCCTTTGCGATATAGATAAAGCACTTGGGTTAGGGTCGCATTGTTGGGTCCGCCATCGGTCAAGACTTCCACTTGGGTAAAGACTTGGAACGAGGCAATGATGTTGATGAGCAGGTTAAAGTAGATCGTGGGGGTCAACATCGGGAGGGTGATGTGCCAGAAGCGGCGCCAGCTATTGGCGCCGTCGATCGCGGCCGCTTCATAGAGATGCGTAGGGATGCCTTGTAGCCCGGCCAGGTAGAGCAGCATAGCGCCGCCTGCGCCCCACAAGCCCATGAGGATAAAGGCCGGCACAGCCCATTCCTCGGAATAGAGCCAGCGGGGGCCTTCGATGCCGAAGCGGGCCAGCGTGAGGTTGATCAGCCCAAAGCGCGGGTTGAGTACGTAGCCCCACAACACCGCTACGGCCACCCCTTGCACCACCGAGGGTAAATAGTAGAGCGTGCGCCACACTCCCAGGAAGGCCACCTTCTGGTTCATGAGTAGGGCAATGCTCAGGGCGATGACGATGCTGAGGGGCACCAAGGCGAAGGTGTAGTAGGCAGTGACCTGTAGCGATTTCCAGAAGAGTGGGTCATCGAACATGCGCTGGAAGTTGCGCAGCCCTATCCACTTGTAGCCTGTGAGCAAGTCCGTTTCGGTGAAGCTCAGGCCCAGTGAAAAGAGCATGGCAAAGGCGATTAAGCCTACGAAGTGGATCAGCCAGGGCAAAATGAATAGAAAGCCCGCAAGATTATCGCGTGCTTGGCGTGAGAGCCGCCACCTGGGTGTCTGGGCCGGCGGCCGCGCCCCAACTTGTGTGGTCATGGTTATGGCATCTTTCCTCACGCATGAATGTGATCGGGCAGCCCTTGACCGTTGGCGTCTGGGGGCTGCCCGCATCAGAACCGAGCTTTATGCAGTTTGGGCGGCAGTCACCTGGTCACAGACTTCGATGAAGTATTCGGGGCCGACGTCGCCGACGGTGAAGACTTTTTCCAGCGCCGGGATCAGGAGCTCGGCCGCCGCGTTCTGGTCGGCAAACCAGAAGGTGTCCTGGGCATAGCCCCAATCCAGCACCTCTTGAATGGTCTCCAGCCGTACATCAATGAGGTTTGGGTTGACCTCGCGTACCGTGTCAATAAAGCTGGCGATGGCCGACTTGAGCACCGGGATGATGCCCTCTTGCCGGACGATCTGCTTGTCCTGATAGATGGGGCCAGACATAAACTTCAGGACTTCCCAGGCTTCGTCGGGATGCGATGTGCCCTTCCAGATCGACCAGGCGTCGGTCGTGCCAAGGACCGTTCGCTCGCCGGTGGGGCCGACGGGCACATGGGCCATGTCCCACTTCATCACCTCACCGAGGATGCGGTCACGGTTGAGAGGATAGGTGCCGTCCTCAATGAAGCAGACAAAGCCAGGGGCGAGCGCGTTGTCGCCCCATTGGTTCTCGACCTGATCGGGCCGGGCAAACCAGTTGTAGGTCCAGATCATGTCGTACATCCATTTCAACCCAGCTTGGGATTCAGGCGAGCCGAGCATACATTCGGTGCCATATTTCTCGTTGACGACTCTGCCGCCGAACATGTAAACATGGTTCCAAAAACGGTCCCAACTCCAGGCGGGCAGCCAACCGCCGATGCGCCCGGTGTCCCCCGCTGCTGCTGCTGCTTCCGTGAGTTGTTTAGCCATGTTGGCATAGTCGTCGTGGTCCCAGTTACCGTCGGCGGGCGGGTAATCCACGCCATACTTGTCGAAGAGGTCCTTGTTATAGGTGATGGTCATGATGTTGATGTACTTGGGCATGCCCACACGGACATCGCCATTGGGGCCTCGCATGACCAACCCTGTCCATTGGAACTCATTGTAGTCGGCGATGGCTTCGTCGCTCAGATCGCGATCGACATAGGGTTGCACGTCCAGCAGAAGATCGCGTTGGAGCCAGTTGTAGAAGATGTTGCCCCACGCCTCAAAAATGTCGTTGGCGTCGCCTGCGATCATCTGGGCGAGCAGCTTTTGCTCGAAATCGTCCGGGGCCGGCTCAAGCTGCACCTTGATGTTGGAGTGCTCACTTGAAAAGTCTTCGTCCAATACCCGCTGGGCATTAGGGTTGTTGTCGGGGCCGGCACGCGACATAAAACGGATGGTCACAACATCGGTCGCGGGTGTAGCCTCATCGCTCTGTTCACCTCCAGCCGGCGGCTGTGCCGGTGCAGCACAGCCGGCCAGGGTAAGGCCAAGACCGCTGGCTGCGGCGCCCTGCAAGAAAGTGCGTCTCGACAGCAGATTGTCTTTCATCGTCTCCTCCGGTTGGCTCTCAGAAATGGAAACACGGATAGCCACAAAGCGGTATGATCAACCGTGGCATATCAGCCAGGAGTACCGGGCGCCAGTGCGATGTTAGTGAGAGGAAGGCAGGCGCGATTCGGTAGGAAACTGCCCCGTCGTCAACAGGTGTCTCCGACGAGGGGATAACCATGCGCTACCTACAACGCACTACACACAAACCGGTGATCGCCGGCAGAAGCCGCGACCACTTCTTGTGCTTCTTGACAGGAGACCTGAGGATTGCCCTATTGTAGCCGAGGTCGCCTTTGGGTGCAACCGTCGTTTTTCCAGGCTTAGGCGGTAGATTTGACGGTGCGCGGGATGTAGGATATAAGTCAGGGACTACCCAAACTCACCCACGCCGGAAGAGGAGCCTCGCCCATGGCAGTGCCGGTTGGACTCAACATCTACTCCGGGCTGGTCGGCCACACCATGCCTTACTTGGACCAGACGGTCGCGGCCTTTGACTCGATTTGGATGCCGGACCATGTGCAGTATGGCAACAAGCATGTGGCCGAAGGCTGGAGCCTGATGGTCTATGCGTTGGCCCGTTATCCCGATAAGCTCTGCGGCCATCAGGTGCTGTGTAACAGCTTTCGGAACCCGGCGCACCTGGCGAAGATGGCCGCCACCTGCCAAATCCTTTCCGGTGGGCGGGTGGTGATGGGCATCGGCGCGGGCTGGAACGAGGAGGAATATCGCGCCTATGGCTGGCCCTTCCTCAGCCATCGCGCTCGTATCGAGCAACTGGCCGAGGCGATCCAGATCATGCGCGCCATGTGGACGGCCACGCCTGTCACCTTCCACGGCAAGCATTACCAGATCGAGGGCGCCTATTGTGAGCCAAAGCCGGAGCCGGCGCCGCCGGTGATGGTGGGCGGGTCGGGTGAGCGCTACCTGCTGCGGGTGGTAGCGGAATATGCCGATTGGTGGAACTATATTTACCAGAACCCCGAGGAGTACAGCCGCAAACAGCAGGCGCTCAAGGAGCATTGCCGCGCCGTAGGGCGCGACTATGAGGAGATCGTCCAGGTGATCGCGTCGCAAATCCTGATCGGCGAAAGCGAAGCGGAGGTGCGCCGGCTCCAGGAACGGCCTGATGTTCGCTCGGTCGCCACCAATGGCTTTGCGGGAACGCCGGAACAGATCACCGAGCAGCTACTGGCCGGCGTGGCCCAAGGCGCCCGGCGCATCGTTGTCAGCTTCGCCGACACGCCACGCGCCGACGGCACATTGCTTTTTATCGAGCGGGTCCTTCCCTATCTCTCTGCCCAAGCTAGCTAAGTGGATATCGCCAGAAACCTGCCTTCAGTCTAGCCAATCTATCCCCTAATCAACCTATCTCGATGTCATGCTGACCAACTATGCTCGCACGTTGCGGCAGTTCAACCGCAACGTGCGTCTTTATCTCCTGGCGACCGGGCTGCTGGGCTTTGCCTTCGACGGCGGCGTCTATACGGTGCTCTTCAATCTCTATCTGTTACGGCTGGGTTTTGGCCCGGAGTATATCGGCCAAGTCAATTCAGCGGGACTGCTGGGCTTTGCGCTGGCGAGCTTGCCGGCCGGCGCGTTGGGCAGCCGTTTCGGCAACCGGCGCATGATGGTGCTGGGGTTGCTGCTGATCATGACCGGCGGTCTGGGGTTGCCGCTGGCCGAGCAATTGCCGCGGGCCTGGTTGGGCGCCGGGCTGCTGATCGCCTATGTCACCTCCTTTGTTGGACTGGCGTTGTATTTTGTCAATTCAGTGCCGTTTGCCATGGATATCACAACGCCTGAGGAGCGCAACCACGCCTTCTCCATGCAGACGGCGCTGCTGGCATTGGCGGCCTTCAGCGGCGCGCTGGTAGGTGGGCTGCTGCCGCGGCTGGTGGCAACGGTCATGGGCATTGACCAACAGCAGCCCGCGCCCTACCGGCTCCCGCTGGTTTTTGCCGCCACACTCATGGCGCTGGCGCTCTGGGCGATCTTGCGCACGCGCGTGCAGGTGCAGGAGGCAACGCCTGAGGAGGTCGCTCCTAGCGAAAACGCTCGCGAAGCCGCGCCCGTCCGGCGCTGGGGTTGGGAGAGCGCGGTAGTCATGACCTTGTTGCTGCTCTCCACCGTGCGCTTCTTCCAGGTGGCAGGTGTGGGGGTCGTTGTTACCTTCTTCAATGTCTATTTGGACACGGCGTTGAGGGCGCCAACTGCCCAGATTGGGGCGTTGACTGCGCTCGCCCGGCTGATGGCGGTGCCGGCGGCGCTCATCACGCCGGTGCTGGCGGCGCGGTGGGGCGCGCCGCGCACGGTGGTCTGGGCTTCGGCGGCGACAACCTTGAGCCTGCTGCCGCTGGCGCTCGCGCCCTATTGGGTGGCGGCCGGTCTGGGATTGATGGGGGTGACGGCCTTTTCCTCTATGCGGTACCCCGCGTATCTGGTCTACTCGATGA
>DATLZJ010000183.1:0-2862 GCA_035574055.1 Caldilineaceae bacterium | reverse complement strand
CTATGGCTCCGGCGACCTGGGCACCGCCATCAGCGCCGCGCTGCGCGGCTTTTTCCTGCTCGCCTTTCTCACCGACGTGGCGCGGCTGAACCCGGCGCTAGCTGGCTCCATCCTGCTCGTCAACCGTGTTTGGGATGCCGTCAACGACCCCGTCATCGGCTGGCTCAGCGACCGCACGGTCACGCGCTGGGGGCGGCGGCGCCCCTGGCTGCTCATCGGCGCCCTTCCCTTTGGGCTGACCTTTTTCCTGCTTTGGGTAGTTCCTCCGTTCGAGACCACCGGCAAGGCGCTCTACTATCTTGTGATCAGCCTGTTGCTCGATACCGCTTACACGGTTGTGAATGTGCCCTATACGGCGCTGACCCCAGAGCTAACCCGCGACTACGACGAGCGCACCAGCCTCAACAGCTATCGCTTCGCCTTTTCGGTCGGCGGCGCGCTGGTCAGCGCCGTCCTCCACCCGATCATTGTCGGCCAGTTCACCGATGCACGCACCGGCTACCTGGTCTCCGGCCTGATTTGGGCAGTGGTCTCCACTCTGTCCTGCTTCATCGTCTTCGCCTTCACCCGCGAACGCCCGGAAACCCTAGAGCAGCGCCCCGATCATGCGATCCCCCTCCGCGCACAGATACGCATCGCCCTTGCCAACCGGCCCTATCGCTTTGTCATCGGCATCTATCTCAGCTCCTGGCTGGCGCTTCAGCTAGTCTCGGCAGTGCTCGTCTACTACTTGACCTACTATATGGGCGCACCGGAGCGCATTCCGGTGACGCTGCTTGCCGTCCAGGGCACTTCCTTTGTCTTCCTCTTTGTGTGGAGCGCAGTGAGCCGCCGTCTGGAGAAGCGGCAGGTCTATCTGATGGGCGGCTTGCTCTGGCTAGTGGTGCAGATCGCGCTCTTTGGGTTGAGGCCGGATGACGCCGCGCTGGTGATCCCGCTGGCAATGCTGGCCGGGGCCGGGGTAGCAGTTGCCTACCTGATCCCGTGGGCGATGATGCCCGACATCATCGAGCTAGACGAGCTGGAGACAGGGCAGCGGCGGGAAGGTATCTTCTACGGCTTTATGGTCTTTCTCCAAAAGGCCGGCATCGGCGCGGCCATCTGGCTGTTGGGCGTCGCCCTGGCTGCCGCCGGTTACATCACCCCAAGCGATGCCATGCCACAGCCGGTCCAGCCCGATAGCGCGCTCTGGGCGATTCGCTTGTTTATCGGTCCAGTCCCTGCGCTCGTCTTGGCCGGCGGCCTGATCCTGGCCTACTTCTACCCAATTACCCGCGACGTACACCGGCGCATGTTGGCGGCGCTGGCAGAGCGTCGCGCCTTACCCCGCGCGCCGAAGTCGGAGCCGCTGCCGGCGGGGGATTGACCGCGGCAAGGCTGTAGGGGCCGGCAGCCAGCGCCGCCCCCCAGGCTTCTCTTGGCGCCTGCGTAGGCGCGACGTATCCCTCTGGTCTTGTACCAGGAGAGCAAACGTTGACAAACTCGAGTATACTGGTGGTAAAATACGCGGCCAATAAAGCTTGCGAATAGGGTAGTAACCGCGACAACTTGAATTGCGGCTACTATCCCTCTCTTGAGAAATGGCGTATACTACCTTTGTCGGAAAGCTTTGTTCACAAAGAAGGAGGATACAATGGCTTTCACCTACACCAACTCCAAGGGCAACAAGTATTACCTGCACTCCCGCCAGACCACCCTGAAGAATGGCACCAAGCAGACCATTTACTTCTTCGCCAAGGAGCAGAAGGACGGGGTGTTGGACAAGGTGCCCGCGGGGTATGAGGTGTCGGAGAGCAAGAACGGCTTGCCGGTGCTGAAGAAGTCGGGCTAAGACCTCAACAGCGCCATTTATCCGGTCACACGCCTGGATGAAAAGAGGGAGCCGGCTGTCAGGCCGGCTCCCTCTTTTCCTATTCAGGAGGTACGTTCGATCTAGGCAGCGAGCCGCTGGACGTTGACCGCCGCCGGCCCCTTCTGGCCGTCCTGTACCTCAAACTCGACCTGCTCGCCTTCCTTCAACGTCTTGTAGCCGTTACCCAGGATCGCCGAGTGATGGACAAAGACATCCTTGGCGCCGCCGGCCCGGGCAATGAAGCCATAGCCCTTCTGGTCATTGAACCACTTCACAGTGCCGATCTCGCGCTTCGACATTCCGAAAACCTCCTGTGTTACCTGAAACAGCCTTGAATGGAGAAGATGCGACGCCCAGTTTGTCTCCAAGAATGCCTACACGACGAGACGCCCAGACGTGTGGTCTGGACGGTGGTTCAACATCCGGAACAGAACTTACAGCGTCTTGCGCGAGGCACTATACACGCAAAGGCGCATCCCGTCAAACTGGCATAGCACCGCTGCACATTTCCTTGCCCAATGAGCAAGTAATTGTGACAAAAGTTACAAGCCGCCCCTAATCCACATCGTGCTCCCCATCCACATGAGCATGGCCGTGGGCCAGCTCCTCCTCCGTCGCAGGGCGCACGCCAACCACCTTCACATGAAAATGAAGCGTCTCGCCGGCCAAGGGATGATTCAAGTCTACCAGCACCTTGTCGGTGCGAATCTCGGCGATATAGCCGTCCACCGTCTCATCCGCATCCTCGTCGTACAGCTCCACAGGCATCCCCAGGCTGAGGTCCAGTTCCTCGGGGAAGATGTCGAGCGGCACTTCCTCAACGGCTTCGGGGTCATACTCGCCGTAGCCGTCCTCCGGCTCGATCACCACATCCTTTTCCTGCCCCACCTCCATCCCATAGATCGCCTGCTCCAGCCCTGGAATGATCTCTTCGTAACCCTGTAAAAAGGCGATGGGGCCGTCTTCCTCGGTACTCTCGACCAGGTCATCGTCCACTCGCAGCGTATATT
>DATLZJ010000182.1:0-3243 GCA_035574055.1 Caldilineaceae bacterium | reverse complement strand
TCTGCAGGGTCAGCAAAGCGGCGGCAAAGAGGGCGGACCAGACCACGCGGTGGGCGGTCGTCTCCAGCGCAGGGAGGTCGCCGAGAGCCTTCCAGTAGATGGGCAGCAGCCCCCAGATCAGGTAGGCGCTGAGCGCGTAGATGATGCCTCGGTTCATTCGGCGTGGGGCGGTCTCTAGGCCGGAGGCTAGGCAGTCACGACATCGGCCACGACATCCGGGTTTAGCTCGACGCCGAGGCCCGGTTTGGTTGGCACGGCGACGAAGCCTTGACCATCTACAGCCGGCGGTTCCGATAGGATGGAAAAACCATAGCGGTAATGGCCGATGGGCGGGTCGTGGAGCAGCTCAAGGTAGGGGGCGTTGGGCCAGGCGGCGACGAGGTGTAGGTGGGCGATGGTACCCAGCCCGCGACCGCCGTGATGGGGCGCTAACATCTTGCCGTAGCTTTGGGCGAGCACGCCGATCTTGCGCAGCTCGGTGATCCCCACGCAGACCATGCTTTCGGGTTGGATGACATCGTAGACATTCTGTTCAAGGATATCCACAAATTCATTGAGGTTGCGGTTGTTTTCGCCGCCAGCGATCGGCATGGCGACAGCGGCGTTCAACCGCGCCAGGTCCTTAAACGCGTAGCGGGGCAGCGGCTCCTCAAGCCAGAAGACGCCCATCCGGTCCAACTCGCGGGCCGTCGTGAGCGCGCGGCGGTAGTCCCAGAGTATACCCGGTTGCCAGACGCCGGATGACTGAGCCTGGTTGGCGTCTACCATGATGGTCATACGGTCGCCTACGGCTTGGCGCACCAGCTCAACCGTGCGCAGGTCTTCCTGGAGCGTGGGGTGATGCAGGCGCAGCTTGATGGCCTGCCACCCTTCCTCCGCCAACTGAGTTGCCAGCTCGGCGCGTTCTTCGGGCGTGGAGAGCAGGACCATACTGGCGTAGGCCGGGACGCGGCTGCGGCCCCCACCCCAGAGTTTATAGAGCGGTTGGTTGCACGCCTTGCCGATAAGGTCCCACAGCGCAATGTCCACACCGGCTGCCCCCTGGTAGGGGAGGCCGAAGGCATAGTAGCGCAACATGCCGGCATGGTGCTCGATGTCGAAGGGGTCTTGGCCGATGAGGTGGCGGCGGAGCACAGGCAGCAAACTCACGCTGCAGCCCGGCCCAATGCCGACTAGCCCCTGGTCTGTATGGATTTCCGTAACATAGCCGCCGCCGACGCGGAAGGGCATCTGCCCGCCTAAGTCCCAGGCCGGCTCCAGGTAGCCGATCTCCTCCAGGGTGCGGAGGCTGATCAGCCGGACATCGGTAATCTTGAGGCCGGATGGCGCCATGCGTGACTCCTTTTTGATGGCTTTGCTTGATGGCTTTGCTTGATGGCTTTGTATGATGGCTGTGATGGCGGTTCGGGATGGATCGCCGCGCAGTTGCGCTGACCTGCATCTTGCTCCAGCCTGCATCTTACTCTAGATTGTGGCCGGCGGCGAATGCGCATGGCCCCAGACGCCAAATTATCCGGTTGAGGCAAAGGTGTGAGGCGAGGGCGTACAACATGGCCTTTCCTTTGACCCGCCTGGGCGGCTCCGCTATACTCACGGGGTGAAGTTCAGGCGACCCATCTGATTGCTTCGGGCGGGGCGACGGCAGACCCGGTCGTAGGCCGGCCCGCGGCTCGATGCTGGGTTGCCGCAGCCTTCCCACATGGCACCATTCAGTGAAGGAGCATTCGGCGTTTATGAGTGAAGAGCAGGAAAGCCTGGACCGGGTGATGGTCATTGCTGCCCATCCGGATGACCCGGAGTTCGGGTGTGGTGGGACGATTGCCAAGTTAGCGGCGCAAGGCAAAGAGATCACTTATGTCCTCCTGACCAGCGGCGACAAGGGCAGCCACGATCCGGGTGTGCGCCCCGGCCAGCTTGCCCGGATGCGCGAGCGCGAGCAGCGAGCCGCCGCCGATGAGCTGGGCGTCAAGGAGGTGATCTTTCTCCGCTATCCCGATGGCATTTTGGAGAATACGCTGGCGCTGCGCGCACAATTGGCCCATATCATCCGCCAGCATAAACCGCACATCCTCTTTGCCATTGATCCGTGGCGCCATTACCAGCTCCATCCTGACCACCGGGCGGCGGGTTATGCCGCGCTGGATGCGGTCTATGCGGCGCGGGAATGGAATATCTTTGCCGAGCAGTTGATGGACGATGAACCCCCCTGGCGGGTGAGGCAGATTTACCTCTTCTGGACGGAGAACGCCGACCACTGGGAGGATGTGAGTGAAACGATGGACAAGCGTATCCTGGCGCTGACCCGGCATGTGAGCCAGGTTGGAACGGACACGGCGAAGCTGGACGAGCGCATCCGCGAGCGGGCGGCCAAGGTGGGCGAAAAGTGCGGTTTCGCCTACGGCGAGGAATTCAAGCTCATCAAGTTCTGAGCCGGTGCGGGAGAAGCCGGTAGGCCATAGCGCAACGCAGGTTACAGCATTTCGCGGCCAGGTGCGTAGGCTATTGATCAAACAATGATCCAAGACAAATGATCCAAGATACAAGAGTTCGCGAGGCATTGTATCCCTGCGGCCTATCGAGGGACGGCGGCAAAGGGTACAGGGAGCCGGCAGTGCGGCGCCGGGGAACGGCATAGGACGAAGGCATGAGTCGAACAATGAAGTGGGCCGCGGGGATGATCTTGCTTGCGGCGGTCGCCATTGCATCCTTGGGCGTGGGGGTTGTGATCGGCGCCACGGGCGGGGCCGGCGGCATTGGGCGTTTGGGCGCGGGCGCCAGCGCCGATGAGCCGGAGCAGTTCCGCGTCTTTTGGGAAGCCTGGGAGATCGTGCATGAGAATTTTGTGGACCGCGAGGCGCTGGACCCCACCGCGCTGACCTATGGCGCGATCCGCGGCATGGTGAACGCTTTGGGAGATGAGGGCCATACCGCGTTCCTGACCCCGGAAGAGCGGGAGCAACAGCAGACCAGTTTGTCGGGCACCTTTTTTGGCATCGGCGCGCAGTTGGGCATCCGCGAGCAGCTTCCGGTGATCATAGCGCCTTTTGACGGCTCACCGGCCCAGCGAGCGGGCGTCAAGGCGGGAGACATTATCATCCGGGTTGACGGCGAGGATGTGACTTCCCTGCCGCTCAACGAGATTGTGATGCGGATTCGTGGGCCGAAGGGCACCGAGGTCACGCTCTCGTTGCTCCGGCCAGAGGAAAATCGCAGCCTGGAGGTGACGATCACGCGCGATGAGAT
>DATLZJ010000181.1:0-7949 GCA_035574055.1 Caldilineaceae bacterium | reverse complement strand
CCCGCTGATCTTCATGGTCACCAAAGAGAAGTTCACCATTCCCCTGGGCCTTTTCGACCTCCAAGGCTATATGATGACCGGCAGCATCTCGGTGGTCTTGGCGGGCATCGTGCTCTCCATGATCCCGGTGCTTCTGGTCTATCTCTTCGGCCAGCGGTACCTGATCGAAGGGATCATGATGGGCGGCCTAAAGGCGTAACCCGTCTGGAAACGAGCGAGAACCGTGCAACAAGCGTCTACTGCCCAGGAACTGCGCGACCAGGCCATTGCCAAGGCGATGGCGAGCGTCCAGGCCGCGGCAGCCAAGGCCGCGGCCGATCCGCGGCGGCCCCGGTATCACTTCCGCCCGCCGGCCAACTGGATGAATGACCCCAACGGCACCATCTATCACAACGGCTATTACCACCTCTTTTACCAGCACAACCCCTATGGCGACCTGTGGGGCCATATGCATTGGGGCCATGCCCGCAGCCGCGACCTGGTCCATTGGGAGCATCTGCCCATCGCCCTCTGGCCTTCTCATGAGCTAGGAGAAGAGCATGTCTTTTCAGGCTGCGCCGCGGTCACCGGCGACGGGCGGCCTATGCTGATCTATACCAAGGTCGGCCCTGGCGAGCGCGACCGGCGGCCCGCCAACGAGCAGTGGGCGGCGCTGGGCGACCCGGATTGGATCACCTGGGAGAAGCACCCGGCCAACCCCCTGCTCTCGCTGGAGAACCACGGCGGGCCGCCCTTCGAGGGGGAGTGGCGCGACCCCTATGTCTTCCAGGTCGCTGGCCGGACCTTCCTGGTGCTCGGCGGCGCCTATGACGAGACAGCAGCCGTCGCCCTCTATGAGGCGGAAGATACGAGCCTGGCCCGCTGGCGCTACCACAAGCTCCTCTATACCGAGCCGCGGCGCCAGTTGCGCTTCTTTGAATGCCCCAACTTCTTCCCGGTCGGCGACACCTGGGTGCTGCTGACCTCGCCCTATCGCCCCGTCGAGTATGTAACCGGCGATTTCGACCTCGCCGGCCTGACCTTTACGCCGGTCACACGCGGCATCCTCGACCCCGGCTATAGCGAAACCTCCGTCGCCAACTTCTATGCCACCAATACCCTCTACGCGCCCGATGGCCGCTGTGTAGTGTTGGGTTGGGTGAAGGAGTGGGAAGGGGGGCGCGGCTGGAACGGCTGTCTGGCCCTGCCGCGCGTGATGACCATCGGCCCGGACCGGCGGCCTCGCCAGGCGCCCATCGCCGAGCTGGAGCAGCTGCGCGCGGCGCAGGTCTCGACCGGCGCCGCTTCGACCGCGCAGCGCGACCCCGCCGCCGGTCGAGTGGACCGCCGCCACCTGGCCGTGGACCGGCTGGCCGATCCCCAAGTGGAGGTTCATTTGGTCCTGGACCCCGGCAACACCGCCCGCTCCGGCATCCTCTTCAAGGGCAGCGCGGGCGACGGCAAGTCACTGGCGATCAGCTATGACCGCCAGACGCTGCTGGTGGATGGCGTGCCCGCGCCCTTGAGCCTGGCCCCCGGCGAACCGCTGGACCTGCGCATCTTCCTGGACCGCTCGGTGGTGGAGGTCTTTACCACCGATGGCCGGCTGGCGCTGACCCACATCATGGAGTTGCCCCTCCAGGGGATAGAGGTGGAGATCATGGCCGTCAGCGGCGAAGCCTTTCTGCTCTCCTATAACCGTTGGGAGATGCGCTCCATCTGGTAAGGGGGCAACCCTTCCACCCTTTCGCCATCCTGTTTGTATAGAGCAGGGAAGCGTGCTAGAGTAGACACGCTTCCCTGTTTCATTGTAGCGCCGATTGAGCTGTCTCAATCGGATACGATACCCCAGCCGCGGCGGTCCATAGGCGCGACCACCGCTCTCTACCGATACCGATCTTGCCGCCAACACCAACCTGGGAGACGCATGATGAAGGTTGCCGATGCCATTGCCCATATCCTCAAGGCCGAGGGAGTGGACCTCTTGTTCGCCTACCCGGTCAATCACCTGATCGAGGCCGCGGCCAAGCTCGACATCCGCACGGTCATCGTGCGCCAAGAGCGCATTGGCTTGCACATGGCCGACGCCATTGGCCGGCTCAGCTCCGGCGAGAAGATCGGCGTCTTTGCCATGCAGCATGGCCCCGGCGCAGAGAACGCCTTTGGCGGCGTGGCCCAAGCTTACGGCGAATCCTCGCCCGTCCTGGTCCTGCCGATGGGCTACCCGCGGGCGATTGCGCAGGTGCAGCCCAACTTCAGCTCGGCGCTCAACTTCCGCCATGTGACCAAATCGGCGGAGAGTCTCCCCTTTGCGGAAGCGGTGGGCGACGTGATGCGCCGGGCCTTTTCGGCGCTGCGCAATGGACGGCCTCGGCCCGCCCTGGTCGAAATTCCCACCGACCTGATGAACGCAGAGCTACCGGAGCCAGTCTCGTACCGTCCGGTGACACGCAACCGCTACGGCCCCGACCCGGCGCAGGTCACGACAGTAGCCGAGGCGCTGGTTGCGGCAGAGCGCCCGGTGATCTACGCCGGCCAGGGCGTTCACTATGCACAAGCTTGGGAGGAGCTCCAGGCGCTGGCCGAGCTGCTGGAGGCGCCCGTCACCACCAGCCTGACGGGCAAGAGCGCCTTTCCGGAAACCCACCCCCTCGCCCTGGGCTGCGCCAACCGCGCCCAGCCCAAAGCGGTGATCGAGTTTCTCAACCGCGCCGACCTGATCTTTGGCATCGGCTGTAGCTTCAGCACGACCAGCTTCGGCATCCCCATGCCCAAAGGCAAGCCCATCATCCATGCCACGCTCGACCCCGCAGACTTGAACAAGGACATCTGTGCCGAGCTGACCCTGGTGGGGGACGCGCGGCTGACCCTCCAGGCGCTGTTAGCCGAGGTGCAGCGCCTGCTCGGCGGCAACTCACGCGGGCGCGGGCAGGCGACCGCCCAGGCCATCGCCCAGACTAAGGAAGAATGGCTGGCGGAATGGATGCCCAAGCTGACTTCCAATGAGACCCCCCTTTCGCCCTACCGGGTGATCTGGGAGCTAAAGCAGGCCGTAGACCCAGCGACCACCATCATCACCCACGACGCCGGCAGCCCGCGCGACCAGCTTGCCCCCTTCTGGGAAGCCGTCGCGCCCCTTTCCTATATCGGCTGGGGCAAGACAACGCAGCTTGGCTATGGGTTGGGGCTGGCAATGGGGGCCAAGCTGCTCCACCCGGAGAAGCTCTGTATCAACGTTTGGGGCGACGCGGCCATCGGCTTCACCGGCATGGACTTCGAGACCGCGGTGCGCGAGCGCATCCCGATCCTCTCCATCCTGCTCAACAACTTCTCGATGGCGATTGAAATCCCCATCATGCCGGTCTCGACCGCCAAATATGGCAGCACCGACATCAGCGGCAACTATGCGGCCATGGCGCAAGCCTTTGGCGCCTACGGCGAGCGGGTCACCACCCCGGAACAGATCGGCCCGGCCATCCGCCGGGGCATTGAGCAGACGCGCCAGGGGACGCCGGCCCTGTTGGAATTCATCACCGCCAAGGAGACGGCCGTCTCCAAATATTGATGTAGCCCCGTCCGTGCGGTAAGGATACCGCGCCTACGCAATGGCCCGCCTATCGTCCACTTTGAGTGGACTTCAGCTTTGAGCCTGGACTTTCAGTCCAAGGCGCCGCACGGCGCGGCCGGCGATGCGATACCCCGCCGCAGTTTGGGGCTTGGTGCGCCATCTGCTAGACTTGGTTGCTATGAATTGGTCTCACCCACGGCGCTGCGGGCAGCGGCAACTTATCCTCGCCGTCTTCCTGGTGTCCCTTCTGGCCGGCTGTGGGCAGTTGGACCTCGGCATGGGGCCGCTGCTCTACGATGTGCAAGTGACGCCCGATTTCATCACCCCCAACGCCGACGGCAACCAGGATGTCACCGAGATCCAGTACAGCCTGCGCCGCACCGCCGATGTCAGCATCTATTTTGAGAACCCGGCAGGCGAGCGCTTCTATTTCCGCCAGGCGCGCCGCCGCTCGCCCGGCCACTACAGCGTCTTTTGGGGCGGTGTGGTAGACGAGGCGCGGACGGTCGAGACCGACTACGGCCCTCAGGAGATCCTGAGCCGGGTGCTGCCCGATGGCGAATACCGCTGGACCATTGAAGGGGTCGAGCCGGACGGCGCCACCCAACGGGTCAGCGGAACCATCACCCTACAAGACGCCGATACCGAAGTGCCGGAGCTGCATAACTTTGTCGTGGTGCCCCAAGTCTTCCGGCCCAATCAGGATGGCCTGCGCGACGACTGGGTCAGCATCTCCTATTACCTCACCAAAGATGTAGACACGGTTCAGGTCTATCTCGTGGACCCGAACCAGCCAGGCGTCAAGTTCCCCATTGCCGAAGCGCCTGGCGTCGCCAAGACCAACGAGCGCGGCTATCACGAATTCCGCTACGAGGGCGGCGTGGACCTCAACGCCGAGCCGCCGCCGGATGGCGCCTACTTCATTGTGGGTGAGGCGCGCGACCTGGCGGGCAATGCGGTGCGCGTCGAGCGCGAGCTGACCATCGAGGAGGGCGGCAAACCCCGCGCCGACATTGCCCAAGGGGAAATTGGCTGGGAAGGCGAAGTCAACCGCGTCGTCAGCGTCCCGCTCGGCGGCAAATTCTGCTTCACGGCCGTGGTCACCAATGAGGGCACGGTGCCCATTCGCACCACAGGACCCTGGCCGGGCCAGGAATATCGCTTTAGCGAGAACTACAACACCCTGGCCGCCGCGCACGACGACTCCTGGTTCCAGCAGGCAGGCGTCTGGCGCTTTGGCATCAACTTCGACACCACCGGCATTGACTTCCCCTTTCGCTGGGCCATTGGCAGACCTGAGGACCTGGAGCGCCGGATGATTGATGGCAAGGAGCAATGGTATCTGCTCCCCGGCAAATCCGGCCAGGTCAGCGGCTGTATTGTCGTGGACGAGGAGCCGCCGGTCGGCACGAACCTCTGGTGGGGTGGGCTGATCCATGAGTTCGTCGGGGTCGAAAATAATTACGTGGACCGCATCACGGTCCAGGTCGGTATCCCATGAGCCGGGTGGATGCCGCAGACCGGCCTAGCGCAGCCATGAGCCTGGCCTTCCTATGAATCTCGCGGTCGCCGTCGTCAGCTACAACACCCGTGACCTGCTGCGCCGCTGTTTAGAGAGTGTCTTCGCCACGCCCCTGCCGCCGGGCGCCAGGCTAGAGGTCGTGGTGGTGGACAATGCCAGCCGCGACGGCAGCGCCCAGATGGTCGCCGAGACATTCCCCACGGCGACGCTCATCGCCTCCCTGGCCAACCTGGGCTTTACCGGCGGCAACAATCTGGCGCTGCACCGGCTTGGCTTTCCCGTCGCCCCGCCGCCTGTCGCCCCCCCTGCGCTCACGACTCCGGCGGTGCAGCAGCCGCCGGATGCCGTCCTGCTGCTCAACCCCGACGCCGAGCTACAGGGCGATGCCCTGCTCCAGATGGCGCGCTTTCTGGTAAGCGCGCCCCGCGCCGGCGCGTGCGGCGCTCACCTGCGCTACCCCAACGGCGACTTTCAGCATGGCGCGTTCCGCTTCCCGACCCTGGCGCAAGTTGCGCTCGACTTCTTCCCGCTCACCGGTCTGCGCGGCGCGCAGCGGCTCCACAACAGCCGGCTCAACGGTCGTTACCCGGCCTGGCGCTGGCAGGGCGCGACCCCCTTTCGCGTGGACTTTGTGTTGGGCGCGGCGCTCATGGTCAAGGGCGACGCCATCCACCAGGTTGGTGGGCTGGACGACGGCTTCTTTATGTACTGCGAGGAGATGGACTGGTGTCTGCGGCTGGCCGAAGCGGGCTGGGAGGTCTACGCCGTGCCCACGGCGCAGGTCGTCCACCATGAGGCCCAGAGCAGCCGCCAGGGACGTTGGGACGCTTACGAACGGCTCTGGCGCAGCCGCCTGCGCTTCTACCGCAAACATGCGGCGCGCTATCCAGCCGGTTATCTCCAGGCCGTGCGCGCCTTGATCCGGCTGGGGGCCGCCTGGCAAGCATATCGCGCCCGCCGCCGCTTTGCCGCGGGCGCTGCCAGCGGCGTGGAGACGGCGCGCGCATTGGCGGCCTACGCCACGATAGCCAGGTTATGAACGCGCAACTGGTCGCCGTCATTCTCACCAAAAATGAGGCCCAGCATATCCAGGAGTGCATCGCCGGCCTGCGCGGCTGGACCAATGCGGTCGTGGTGTGGGACTCCGGCTCGACCGACGCCACCTGCGCCTTGGCGCGCGCGGCCGGCGCGCTGGTGGTACAGCGCCCCTTCGATACCTATGCCGCCCAACGCCAGGCCGCGCTGGACTCAGTGAACGCCGAGTGGGTGCTGTTTGTGGACGCCGACGAGCGGGCCACGCCGGAACTGGCGCAGGAGGTCCGCGCCGTGCTGGCAAGCGCCTCGCCCTGCGCCGGTTACTGGATTCCCCGGCGCAACTTCATCGCCGGACAGGAAACCCGTTGGGGCGGCTATTCCCCGGATTACCAGCTCCGCTTGCTGCAGCGCAGGCTGGCCCGCTATGCGCCGCGCGCCGTGCATGAGGTGGTCGAGGTGGAGGGAGAGACCGGCCATCTATCTGCGCCGCTGATCCACTACAACTACCGGGACTGGGCACATTTTCACCAGAAGCAGCGAGGGTATGCCCGCTTCGAGGCGCGCATCCTGGCCGAGCGGGGTATCCGCCCGCGCCCCCACAACTTTCTGCTCCAGCCGCTGCGGGAATTTCGCCGCCGCTACATCACCCTCCAGGGCCGGCGCGACGGGCGGCATGGGCTGCGCCTGGCGCTCTGGCTGGCCTGGTATTACGGCTTTATGCCCTACTGGTATCTCCTGCGGCGATAACCTGGCGCGGGCATCCCTTGTGGATGCCCCTACTCGACTTGGACGCGGCTCACGCCGTTGTAACGCTGGACGCGCACCAGGTTTTGGGTCGCCTGCTCAAAGGTGTCGTCGTGGCTGATCACGAAAATCTGGCGGAAGCCGCGCACCGACAGAATCTGGCGGGCCAGCGCCTCGCGGCGCACCTCGTCGAGATTGGCGGTCGGCTCGTCAAAAAAGGCCACATCAATGTCGCTGATCTCGCGCAGCAGCGCCAGGAGCACCGCCAGCGCCGCGCTCATCTGCTCGCCGCCGGAGAGCTGGGCGAACTGGCGCTGCTGGCCGTCTACGTCAACTGTGATGCCGTAGTCGTCGTTCCAGGTCAGGTGACGGCTGTAGTCCTGCATGATCTCGCTGAAGATTTGGCGGGCGCCATCGCTGATCTGCCGCACCAGCGCCGTGGTGATATAGGGGCCGGCCTGGCGCAGCAGCTTTCGCACCGTCTCCAGCACAGCCTCTTGGTCAACCAGCCTGGCCTTGCGCGCTTGCGCCGCGGCCAGCGTCGCGCCCATTGCCTGTAGCTCGGCGATCTCCCGCTGTTGGCGCTCCTGGGCCTGGCGCAGCATGTCCAGTTGTGCGCTTAAGCGCCCGATGTCCTGCTGGAGCGCCTGGCTGCGCTCGACAAGCTGTTGATGGGCGGCGGCGTTGAAGCGGGCTGCCGCCTGGTCGCGCTCGCGGGCCAGCCTCTCGACCTCCTGCTGCTGAAGCTCCGCCTGCTGGGTGTAGGTCTCCACCTCCTGGCGGTGGAAGTCCAGCCGTTCCGCGGCCCGGCAGTGGGTCAAATAGGCTTGATAGGCGGGCTGGCGCCGCCGCAGCTCCTCCGCCAGCGCGTCGATCTGCTCGTCTAGACCGGCGAACGCAGCCAAGGCCTGGACCAGATCGTCCAGCTTCTTACGCGCGGCGGCCAGACGGTCACGCGCCTGGGCAAGCTGCTGCTCGACCGCGGGGCGGCGGCGGGCCTGCTCGGCGGCGATGGTATAGCGACGGCGAGGGTCATCCAGCTCGGCCAGCCGGCGGCTCAGCTCCTGCGCCTGCTCCGGCGCAGCGGCCAACTCGGCGACC
>DATLZJ010000180.1:0-3607 GCA_035574055.1 Caldilineaceae bacterium | reverse complement strand
AGATGGCAGAGGGCTGCAAGTAATCGCCCGCTACCCGCTGCCGGCCCATCTCCAGAATGTTGCGGGCGGTCTTGGCAAAGCCCCGCCGCTGGAGCGCCTGGACGACGGTGATCATGTCTTGGTCGCCGGCCAGGAAGCGGTCGGCGGCAGCCAGGTCCGCCACCAGGTCCCGCTCCGGCATATCATCGCTGCTGTGGGCCACCACCGCCGCCTCCACCTCCTCATCGGTGATGGGCGGGAAGCCCAGCTCGGCGTAGACGGCCTGGATTGCCTGGGCCGCCTCACGGCGGATGGCAAGCACGTCAGCTTCGCTCACCGGGCGAACGCCGCCGTCTACCTGCATATCGCGCTGGAGCACGTTGTAGTCGTCAAAATCCTCGGCGTCGAAGTTGCCGCCGCCAAAGAGGTTGTCCCGCTTGGGAATGGCGCTGTAACCGGAGAAGATGAAGTCGGTGCCGGGGATGAATTGGAGCATGAGCTTGGCCGTCTTGCGGATGGGCGAATGGGAGGCCAGGGCGTCGTTGCCCGACGCCACCTCCAGCCCCAGCATGGAGGCCAACAGGTTCTCGGCCAGCACGGCGCGCACGCCGCCCGGCAGCGATTCGGGCAGGGCAATGCAGGAGATGGAGCCGTTCTGCACCCCCTGGCTGCCCGCGCCGCGCACCACATGCAGACAGCGCGCCTCCAGGTAAAGCATGGAGCAGCCCTCGGCATTGCCCATCAGCGCCTCCGAGCCGGTGCCGGAGGTGAAGCGCACCTTGACCCCGCGCGAGGCATAGGCCGCGGCCAGGAACGCCTTCGACCAGGGTGTGTCGTCGCCGTCCACAAAGGTGCGCTCGGTGCCATAGACGGACAGCGTTTCGGCGTAGGTGGTCAGCCCCTTCATCGCCAGACGCAGCCCCAGCGCCTCCTCGACCGCGCACTGGGTGAGCACGCCGCCGCGACCCGTCTGGGTGCCGATGAGCACGGCCAGGGCGTTGAAGGGGGCGTTGCGGGCGACGCGCACGGTCGTCTCGACCTCGGCAAAGCCGCGCAGCCCGGCCTCGGCGGCGTCGGCGGCCAGCAGCGCCGGATGCTCGCGCCAGTTGGTCACATGGGCCTGGTTGGCCGGCGTGCGACGGATACGCATCTTCGCCAGCCCCATCATCATCTCCAGCACGTTCATATGGCGGATGATGTCGGTCAGCTTGGCGGGGGTGCAGCCGCCGGCCAAACGCCGCACCTGGGCGGCAGGCACGTTGATATCGGCCAACATGCGGGCAATCGCGCGTGACGGGGTAGCCATGGCCTCCTCGGCTGCGGTCAGGTCCAGGGCATGGTCGGCGATGAAAAGGTCCAGCACGTCAAAATCGGCGCGCGCCTTGCCATCCATCTCCACCACCTGCCCGTCTTGGATGCGCAGGCTGGGCTGCGGGTCAAAGGGGCTGTCCACCACCACCAGCCCGGCTTCCGGCCAAGGCTCTACATAGGTTTCCTGGTTGATCTCCCGTTGCGCCAGGAGCGCAAAGCGCCGCGACTGAACCATAGTCATTCCTGTCAATCTATTTATTAGGGTCAATCCTGTAACAGTTCACTGACCGCAAGACGCCAGCCGGGCAGCGCCGGCTCGGCTTCGGCCTCGTCTCCTTCCCGGTAAACTGCCGGTTGGTCCGGCGCGCTCGCCCGGTAGACGCGCACCACCCGATCCCGTAACACATCCACATCCCACACCACCTGCGTACCGGCGGCAAAGTAGTCTGCAATCTTCCGGCGCATAGCCTGGTCCGCCTTAGGGCCGTAGTCATGCTCGCTGCGCACCTCGACCGCAAAGAGGGGCGCGCCTTCAAAGAAGCCCGGCGACATCACCCGCTCTGCACAATAGGCGGCGTCCGGGCTAAACGAAGCCCGGTTAGGCAGGTCTACCAGGAAGCCGGCGTTGTTGGGCAACGCCATTCCCCAGCCCACGCGGCGCTCATACGCTAACAGGCTGGCAAAGATCAACCCGCTTGCGCGGCTCGACTGAACGCCCGTGGGGGACATCGGCACAATCGCTCCGTTGACAATCTCGGCTTTCATGTGGTCAGGGAGCCGGTAGAGCGCCTTGATCAATTCTTCTCGTGTTCTGGCTGGATGAACCGGCATCGGCCACTCCCCAAGGCTGTACACCTTGAGCCATCAAAGTCAGTCCTGCATGATCTCGCTGACGGCCAGCCGCCACCCCGGCAAGGCAGGCTCCGCCTCGGCTTCGTCTCCTTCCCGGTAGGATGATCCGGTTCGCTTGCCCGGTAGACCCGTACCACTCGCTCGCGCAGGACATCTACGTCCCACACAACTTGTGTGCCGGCGGCAAAGTAGTCTGCAATCTTGTCGCGAATCGCCCGTTCAGCCTGGGGGCCGTAGTCGCCTTTGCTGCGGACCTCAACCGCAAAGAGGGGCGCGCCGCGCACAAAGTCCTGGTCAAGCGTCTGGCCCACGGTGAATGCGACATCGGGGCTAAAGGACGCCCGGTTGGGCAAGTCCACCAGGAAGGCCGCGTTGTTGGGCAGGGGCCTGCCTCGTCCCGTGCGCCGCGCATAGTCGTGCAACGCGACCAGGATCAGGCCGCTGGCAAAACAGGGCTTACCGCCGGTGGGGGACATGGGCACGATGGCTCCGCCAACGATCTCGGCTTTCATGTGGTCGGGAAGCTGTTCGAGCGCGTCAATCAGATCTTCCCGTGTCTTGGTTGGATGGGCAGACATAGATCATCCCTAACGCACCAGCAGGGTGTCGCTCGTCTCCATCAGCGAAGCCACTTCCTCCGGCGTCGTTACGATCATATCACCGTGCTGGCTCAGGGCCAAGGCGGCCAGCACCACCCCGGTCTTTAGCCCGCGGCGCAGGTCGCCGTCCAGCCAGCCATGGATCACCCCTGCGGCCAGCCCATCGCCCGCGCCGGGGCGGTCAATGATGACCACCGGTTTGGCCGGCTCATGATAAAGCTCTTTGCCGTCGAAGGCGATGACCCCCTGCTCGGCCAGCGACATGACCACAATCCGGGCGTGGGTGATCTCGGCCAGCCGCTGCACCACCGTCTCCGGCTCGCCGCTGACCCCCATCACCCGCCGGGCATCGTTGCGCCCGCAGAAGAAGAGGTCAATCCCTTGGACCAGGGGGATGATGAACTCGGCGGCGGCCCGTTCGGACCAGAGCTTCTGCCGGTAATTGACATCGAAGCTGATGGGGATGCGGGCCGCACGCGCGCGGGCGACCGCCTCCTCCACGATGGCGCGGCAGCCCGCCGAGAGGGGCGGCGTGATGCCCGTCAGGTGGAGCAACCGCGTATCGAGCAGGATGTCCCAATGGACCTGTTCGGGGGTCATGCGGGCGGCGCAGGAGTCCGCCCGGTCATAGATCACTTGGGTGGCGCGCGGCGGCGCGGCAAACTCCACATAGTAGACGCCCATGCGCCCATCGGCGGACCAGGCGACGCCCTCCAGGTTTACCCCGGCGACGCGCAGATGGTTGGCGAGAAAGCGGCCCAGCGGGCTGTCCGGCAAAGCTCCGGCCCAGGCGCTGCGCCGGCCCATCCGGGCGAGGGCGACGGCGAGATTGGCCTCGGCCCCGCCGGGCCGCATGTCCAAGGAGT
>DATLZJ010000179.1:0-5377 GCA_035574055.1 Caldilineaceae bacterium | reverse complement strand
CACCATCGTGCTGGTGCGCATGAACCCGACGCTGGCCCTGTTGAGCCTGGCTGCCATGCCGCTGCTCACCTACCGGGCTTATGAGTTTGGCCGGCACATGCGCCCGCTCTCGCTGGCGATCCAGCAGCAGGTAGGCGTGCTGACTACTTTTCTGGAGCAGAACCTGCGCGGGGCGCGCGTTGTCAAGGCTTTCGCCCAGGAAGAGACCCAAAGCGCCCAGTTCGACCAGGCCAACAACCTGTGGTTTGACCTCTCGGCCGGCGCAGCCAGACTGCGCGCCGTCAACGTGCCCATGCTGGACCTGATCGCCAACGTGGGCACAGTTTTCATCCTCTGGTATGGCGGCCTGCTGGTCATCCGGGGCGAGTTGACCTTGGGCGAGCTGGTGGCCTTCTCGACCTACCTGGGCCAGTTGGCGATGCCGGTGCGCCGGGTGGGGATGATCATCCCGGCCATCTCGATGGCGATAGCCGCCGGCGAGCGCATTTTTGAGATTCTGGACGCCCGCTCGGAGGTGCAGGAGGCGCCCGACGCCATTCCCTTGCCTCCGATCCGCGGCCATGTGCGTTTTGAAAACGTCTCCTTTTCCTATCTGAAGCGCCACTCGGTGCTGCATGATGTGAGCTTCGAGGCGCTGCCCGGCCAGGTGGTGGCGCTCTTGGGGGCGACCGGCTCCGGCAAGTCATCCATCATCAACCTGATCCCCCGCTTCTATGACCCGACGGCCGGCCGCGTCACCATTGACGGCTACGACATTCGCAAGGTACAAATTCACTCCCTGCGCGGCCAGATCGGGATCGTCTTGCAGGAGACGACCCTCTTTGCCGCCACCATCCGGGAGAATATCGCCTTTGGCCGGCCCGACGCTTCCGAGAGCGAGATCGAGGAAGCCGCTCGCGCCGCCCAGGCGCACGACTTCATTGTGAGCTTCCCTGATGGCTATGAGACGCCGGTGGGCGAGCGGGGCGTCACCCTCTCCGGCGGCCAAAAGCAGCGCATCGCCATCGCCCGCGCTCTACTGATGGACCCGCGCATCCTCATCCTGGACGATGCGACCGCCAGCGTAGACACCGAGACCGAGCGCCTGATCCAGATGGCGCTGGCCCGGCTGATGCAGGGGCGCACTTCCTTTGTCATCGCCCAACGGCTTAGCACTGTGCGCATGGCTGACCTGATCCTTGTGCTGGAGCGGGGGCGCATCGCCGCACAGGGCAACCATCAAGAGCTTCTCCGGCGCTCCCCCCTCTATGCCGATATCTACAACCGCCAGCTCCGTCCCCAGGAGCAGGATGCAGAGGTCTTACCACGGTTGGGTGAGCTACGCCGCCAGCACTCGGTCACCAGTTAGCCGCCGCGCCTCGATGGCCGGCAAGGAGGTCTATCCCATGGTCGCCATTCTTCGTCAAGCGTCCGTCGGCCCCTGGCCCATGAACACCTATGCCGTCATCTGCTCGGCGACCAAGCATAGTGCGGTGGTTGATCCTGGGGCGGACCCGGATACCATTCTCAGCTTGGTGGAAGCTACCCAGGTGGAGATGATCCTGCTGACCCATGCCCACCGCGACCATGTGGGCGCGCTGGCCGAGATCAAGGCGGCGACGGCGGCCCCGGTCTATCTGCACCCGGCAGACGCTGAGAAGTTCGGGGTCAGCTACGACCGCCCCCTAGAGGACGGCGACATTCTCCGGGTGGGGGAACTGCGCATCCGCGCCGTCCATACACCCGGCCACACCCCCGGCATGGTCTCCTTTGTGATAGACCACCGGGTGCTCGTGGGCGATACCCTCTTTGTCGGCGGGCCGGGACGCACCAATTCGCCGGAGGAGTTCGCCGTCACCATGCGCACGCTCCAGGAGATCGTCTTTGCCTGGCCCGACGAAACTGAGTTCTACCCCGGCCACGGTCCCAGCGGCGTCATCGGCGCGGAGCGCCCGGCCTTCGAGGCGTTTGTGGCGCGCGGCTGGCCGCCCAACCTGTACGGCGACGTCACTTGGAATGAGATTGTCCGGTAGGGACATCTACACAGCATATGGTAGGTGCGGCAGGATGCCGCACGTGCGTGTCCGGCGAGAGCGTGCGCTAGGATAGCGCACCTACGGAACGCTGCCCCTCCCCTTTAGCGCGCCGGCAGGCGCACGGTAAAGACAGTGCCCTGGCCCGCCCGGCTGCGCACCGCTACCTGTCCCTGGTGACGCTCGATAATGGCGCGCACCAACGCCAGCCCAACGCCGCTGCCCGGCGTCCCGCGCGCGCCCTGGCCGCGGTATAACTCCTCCCAGATGTGGGGTAGCTCATCGGCGGGGATGCCGCTGCCTGTATCAGCTACTTCTATCACAACCGCGCTGCCTTGATCCGCAGCACGGACCTCTACCGTGTCGCCTGGCTGCGAGAATTTGAGCGCATTGGCGAGCAGGTTGTGAAAGGCGGCGAAGATCAGGTCTGGGTCGCCCTGAACCGGCGGCAGCGGCCAGGGTGCAGCCGGCAGCGCCAGCATTACCGTTCGCCCCCTATATTCCTCTTGCTCCTGGACAGCCGCCACGACCTCCCGCAGCAACGTAGCCATCTCGACCTCGGCCAGATCGAGCGCGCCTGTCTCCACATCGGCCAGCTTGCGCAGGTCGGCGGCGAGCCGGCCAATGCGCAGCGCCTCCCGCTCGACGCTTTCCAGCAGACAGATTTGGGCGGGGGTCGTCCCGTTCAGGGTCAAGTTCGCCAGCGCGGCGCGCATGGCGGTCAAGGGGTTCTTTAGCTCATGGTCGAGCCGGCGCAGGAAGCGCCGGTGGTCCTCAGCGGCGGCTGCCTGAAGCGCGGCGAGCGCGCGGCGCTGGCGTCCTCGCTGGACCCATGCCAGCGCCATCACACCTGCCAGCCCGATGCCAAGCAGCGCCATCAGGGTACCCACATCGGCGCGCAGGGAGACCACCGGATTCGGGAGCCAGCCGCGCCAGCCGACCATCGCCAGCGCCAGGCCCACGAGGAGCGGCGCGGGGACCCACGCGCCCCCGCGCCAGGCACGGGGGATCATAGCGCCTCCACCGGCGCAATGTAGCGATAGCCCTCGCCCTGGGCGGTCTCGATGTAGCGGGGTGCGTTGGCGTCGTCGCCCAGCGCCCGGCGCAGCTCGGCGATGCGGGTGTCCACTGTACGCGTCCCCGCCGGATAGTCCCAGCCCCAGACAGCATCCAGCAAACGGGTGCGGGTCAACAGCTCGTCGCCGTGGGTCATCATGTACTCCAACAGGCTCAAGGCTTTGGGCGTCAGCTCCAGCCGGCGGCCATCCAGGGCAGCCCGCCGCGCCTTGCGGTCCAAGACCAGCGCCAGGCTGCGAAGCTGGGCGGCGGCGGCCAGCGAGGGGCGACCGCTCTGCGCCCGGCGCAGCACCGCCTTCATGCGCGCCACCAGCTCATGGGGGTCAAAGGGTTTATTGAGATAGTCGTCTGCCCCTTCTTCCAGAGCCATCGCCCGCTCCGCTGCCTGGCCTACCTGGGTCAGGAGGATGACCGGCGTCCAGTTGCCTTCCCGGCGCAGCCGGCGCAGGAGGCGGCGGCCATCCAGCCGGGGCATCAGCACGTCGAGCACCACGAGATCGGGCGGGTCAGCCGTGAGGCGCGCCAGCGCCTCCTCGCCATCGCGCGCCGTGCGCACGTTGAAGCCGGCCCGCGCCAGCAGGGGCGCCAGGTTGGCGAGGATGGCAGGCTCGTCGTCTACCAGAAGAACGGCAGGTGGGTCAGCGTTCATCAATAGCAACTCATGGAAAGTGGGCCTTGCCGGCGCCCGCCGGCAAGGCGTGTGGTGGTTATCCTCAATTTTGCGGTTGCGCCGTCGCGGTGGTGATGGGCGTCGCCGTGGGCGTAATGGATGGCGGCAGCGCAGTTGCTTCCAGCGTCGGGAATAGCTCGACGGACGGCGGGCGCACCGTGCCCTGTGCCGGCAAGGCGGGCGTCGGCGGTACAGGCGTCGGCGCCTCCACGGGGGAGAC
The DNA here is from genome assembly GCA_035574055.1 of Caldilineaceae bacterium. GTDB lineage: Bacteria > Chloroflexota > Anaerolineae > Caldilineales > Caldilineaceae > QEUY01. The sequence continues at coordinate 1,398 of DATLZJ010000179.1, read as the reverse complement.
TACTGGTGTGGCTATGCCGGCGGGCGGCGCAACCGTCGGCAATGGCTCTTGGGTAGTGCTGGGTGGCGGGGCCGGCGGCGCCCAGGCTACGAATAGCTCGTCCCAATGAATATAGCCATAGTAGCCGAACCATTCCGGCGCGGGCGTCAGCTCCGCCACGACCTGCTGCGCCTCCCCGCCGGCAACGTTGGTGAGCCACAACGACGCCCGACCCCCGTCGTCCAACCGGGCAAAGAGCAGTCTCTGATCATCTAGCCATTGCGGGCGCTCATCCCGATATCTGGGATCGTCGGTAAGCTGGCGGGGCGACTCGCCCTCCGCCTCCCATAACCACAATCGGCGCGCCATTAGCCCGGCCTGCGCGTCCGGCCCCCCACCCAAGTCGCCCTTGTCGGGCATCGCCACAAAGGCGAGCACGTCTCCAGCCGGCGCCCATGCCGGCGATGAGACCGCCTGCGCGGCGGATGATACGGGCTGGAGCTGGACGGTCTCCGGCCCAAGGGCAGCCACTTGGAGCTGCTTTGCCGTCCAGGTAGCCCGGTAGCCGCCTACCACCAGGGCTACGGCTGGCTGTTCTCCTGGGTGTGGAACGACAAAATCGCGGTGGAACAGCACCGGTTCAGCCAGGAGCTGCGCCTCACCGCCTGCAGCCGGCAGCGCATAGAGCGGCACACCGTCGGCCAGCATTGAGGCCGACAGGACCTGGCCCTGCCAGAAGAGAATGTAGTTGCCATCGCCCGTCCACCCGGCGAGCAATGCCTGGCCCCGTTCAGGGAGGCCGCTGTCATAGAGTTGGATAGGGTCGCCGCCGCTCATGGCTATCTTCCAAATGCCGTGACGTATCTCTTCAGCGGCAGCGTCCCAATGGGACCACTCATAGGCCAGCCACACGCCATCGGGACTCCAAGCCAGGGAGCCGGCGCCCATGCCGGATGCTTCCGGCGGCAGCGGCGGCTCAGGCGGCGATTGCGGCATCTCTTTGGTGACTAACGGGGTAGACGTTGCGCCAACCGGCTGCCACAGCGCAATGCCATTCCCGGAGACATAGGCCAGCACATCACCCGACGGCGACCACGCAAAGTGCGCGCCGGGCTGGGCATCCATCACCATCTGGGCATCCTTGCCATTTCGTCGTACGATCCAAAGCTGGGGAAAATCCTCGCCCTGGAGATACGCCAGCCATTCGCCGCTGGCCGACCAGCGCGGTTGGCGGTTGCGCCCATCATGCGTCAGCCGCCGGGCCTCGCCGTCCGGCAGTGTTTTAACCCACAGATCACCTCCTTGGATGTAGGCGACCGCAGCGGCGGCGGCCTGCCCACCAGCGCCGGAGGAGGCTGCGCGTAGCTCGCTTGCGAGGCGGGTGTTCTCGGTCGCCAGCGCGACCGCCGTCGCCTGCCA
>DATLZJ010000178.1:0-7035 GCA_035574055.1 Caldilineaceae bacterium | reverse complement strand
CCGCCGGTACGCCGGCAAAAGCTGGACTTGGGTCCTTTCGCCCTGGTGGGTACGCCGCCGCCGGCGGGCGAAGTCGCCGACGGTTACGCCCCACGGCGCACCATCCTTGACCAGATTTTGGTTGAGGGGGCAGTGGCAGCCGGTGCGGAGCTGCGCGAGCATTTCTCGGTCCAAGAGCTGCTGACCGACGGTGAGCGCGTGACCGGCATCCGCGGTCACACCGTCGGCGGCGCGACGGTCACCGAGCGGGCGCGCGTGGTCATCGGCGCTGACGGGTTGCGCTCGCTGGTCGCCCGCAAGGTACAGGCGCAAAGTTATAACGTGAGGCCCACCTTCACCTGCGCCTTTTACAGCTACTGGAGTGATGTCCCGGTTGGCGGCGCGGAGTTGTATCCACGGCCCGGCCGGATGATCACAACTGTCCCCACCAATGACGGGCAGACCCTGGTCATTGTCCTCTGGCCCAATGCTGCTTTTCAGGAAATCCGCGCCGACATTGAAGCGAGCTTTCTGAATGCTCTGGAGCTAGCGCCTAGCTTGGCCGAGCGAGTCCGCAACGGCAGACGAAGTGAGCGCTTCCGTGGGACGGCCGACCTACCCAACTTCTTCCGCCGGTCGGCCGGGCCTGGCTGGGCGCTGGTGGGCGACGCCGGGTACCATAAGGATCCGATTCTTGCCCAGGGCATCTCAGATTCGTTTCGAGACGCCGAGCTCCTGGCCGCAGCCCTGGACGATGGCCTTTCCGGACGCCGATCGCTCGACGACGCGCTTGCCGGTTACGTTCGCCGGCGCGATGAGCTGGCAGCGCAGGGCTTTGAGATGACCTGTCAATTCGCCACGCTGGAGCCGCCGCGGCCCGAGATGCAACAACTCTTTGCGGCCCTTCGTGGGAATCAGGAAGGGATCAACCGGTTGTTTGGCACTTTCGCCGGAACCGTGCCCGCTTCAGCCTTCTACGCGCCGGAGAATCTCAGCCGGATGATGGCCGCCGGTACACAAGGCGCCCCTGCCTGAACCGCCAAGCCCACTCACGTGATTGGCCTGGCCTGAACTCAGTCGTTGGGGTAGTGGATGGGCTGGCGGACCACATCCCTCTGGCGACAAATAGATGCTGCGACAAGGCTTATCCGGCACGTCGGCAGATAAGCCTTGTCGCGTAGCGTGCAGAAGAGAGTAGCCGGTTAGGGCTGGATCAGGAGCTGGTTGACCGCCTCGGTCAACTCGCCCAGGGTGGCGGCGACCACCACGTTATCGCAGTGGGGCGCATATTTGAGCATGTCGCTATCGCCGCTGCCCCAGAGCATGGGCGGCTCCGGGTTGAGCCAGATGGTGCGGCGGCTGCGCCGGGCCATGGTCTGGAAGAGGTCCAGCCGCGGGTTGTTGTAGTTGTTGCGGGCGTCGCCCACCATAATGAAGGTCGTGCGGCTGTCCAGCGTGTCCATATAGTCGCGCGCAAAGTTTTCCAGGCTATACCCCAGGTCGGTGCTGTAATAGCCGGGCGGCATCCGCACCAGCACTTCGCTGATGGCTTCCTTGGCCTGGCGGCCCACGAAGTCCGGCGAGATGTATTCCAGGTGGTCAATGAAGGCAAAGGCGTGGGTCTTGGTGATCAGGTCCTGGAGCGCATAGACCAGACTCAACATCAATTCAGAGCAGTGGCGCATGGAGGTGCTGATATCACAGATCACCACCAGCTTGGGCTTGAGCCGGTGGTCACGGTGCTTAATCTCCATGGGCACGCCGCCGTGCTTGAGATTGGCGCGGAGCGTGGCCTTGGCGTCGAGCTGGCCTGTCTTGGCCCGCTTTTGACGCAGGGCGATACGGCTGCGTAGCCGGTTTGCCAGCCGGCTGACTTCCTTGCGTAATCGCTCCATGTCCTTGTCCGAGAGGGCGCCGAAGGGCCGGTCCAACAGCTCGTCAATACTCTCCTCCGGCCGTTGCTCGCTCATGTTTTCGGCGATCCGTTGGCCCGCAAACTGGCCGATCTGTTCCTGCAGGGCTTGCTGGTTGGCGCGCAGGAGCTGGCGCATCTGCTCCAGCCGCTCCTTGCTCATGCCCATCTGCGCCAACAGCTCCATCATCTCGCGCAGCGCATCCTTCACCTCGTCGAAGCGCAGGGCGCGCATCATGCGCCGGGCCATCCACTCCCGATAGCGCATATCCTCGGTGCGGTTGAGGCCAACCATCTGCCCAAGTTGTTCCAGCTCCTGTTGGCTCAGTTGCTCGCCGCGCAGCAGTTTCTCCATCATCTGGCGGAGCTGCTCGTTGAACATACGCAGCGCCTGGGCCAACATTTGGGCCTCTTCAGGACTCATGTCCTCAGTGAGGTCCATCATGGGTGGGCTGTCGGCATGATCGAAGAAGAGGGGGAACAGCTCTTCAAAGGTGGGCAGGCTGCTGGCGTCCTTCACCAGGGTAGCGCGCAGGCTAAGCTTGAAGGCCTCGCGATCCTGCACCCCCAGGTTATCCACCGCCCGGAACGCGTCTGCGCTCTCGGCGAGGCTGATACGCACACCGCCGGCGCGCAGCGCCGCGATGAAACGGATCATGCGGTCTTCCATTGCTTTCTCCTAGCCCATGGGCCGCTCGAGCCGTAAGCGCCCACGGCAAACCTACAACTCTATCGCGCCAGTCGATCGCGCCGGTCAATCGCGCCAACGGAACTGGCTCAGATCGTCGTCGTCTACGCTCACCCCCCTGGAAGAAACCTGGATGCGGCGGCGCACCTTTTGGAGGTCGCTTTCGTGCTTGAGCAGCACGCTCATGGTCGTCTCCAGCGTCCTCGCATCAAGATGCTTGGCGTTGAGGGCGACCAGCGATTTGGCCCAATCCAACGTCTCGCTGATGCTGGGCGACTTGCGCAAGTCCAGATCGCGCAGCCGCTGCACCAATTCGACGGCCTGTTGAGCCAGTTTCGCATTCAGCTCCGGCACCTTGAGCTTGACCACAGCCAGCTCTTGCTCGACGCTGGGGTAGCCGATGAAGAGGTAGAGGCAGCGCCGCTTGAGCGCCTCGCTCAACTCGCGGGTGTTGTTGCTGGTGAGCATGACCAGCGGGCGATGTACGGCGCTCAGGGTGCCTAGCTCGGGCACGCTCACCTGGAAATCGCTCAACACCTCCAGCAAAAAGGCTTCAAACTCGGCGTCGGAGCGGTCAATCTCGTCAATGAGCAGCACTGTCGGCTCTTTGCTCAAGATCGCCTTGAGCAAGGGCCGTTGGAGCAGAAAGCGCATGGAGAAAAAGACATCCTCTTCCTCTGCCAGCCGGTCGGCCGCGGCAGCCAGCGTGGAAGCGCCGGCGAGCGTCTCTTGCAGCTTGTCGCGCAGGAGCTGGGTATAGAGCAGTTGCTTGGCATACTCCCACTCGTAGAGCGCCTTGGTCTCGTCCAGCCCTTCATAACACTGCAAGCGGATCAGCTCGCGGCCGGTCGCCCCGGCAATGGCCTTGGCCAACTCCGTCTTACCGACCCCGGCCGGCCCCTCGGTCAGCAGAGGTTTGCCAAGCTGCTGGGCGAGATAGACGGTCGTGGCAATTTCGTCGCTGGCGATATATTGCTGCTTGCCCAGCGCTTGCTTCACCTCAGCCGGCGAAGCATAGGATGCATACGATGGCGATTGGATCACAGGAGGACTCCTCGAACAATGGAATGTACTGGCGGTCGCGCCCCAACCCCGGCAAGGGGCCATGGGCGGGGGAGCGCCGCACACTGAGTGTACATCAAGGCCCAGGCTTTGTAAACCGGCCCAAAAACAGGCCCCCAGCGGCCAGACATCGTGCCCGCCGCCATTGGCGCTTTCGCCGTGGAACTATGCTACAATGGCCGGCGGCACAGCAACCCGCTGCCTGCTATTAACTTGCCCCAGCCAAGCGAGTGTACAAACAAGATGCTGGCTTTCTCAAGCGCCCACAGCGCAGGCGCTAAGTCTCTTGTCTACCATACCGCGCCGACCGTTGCCGAATATCTGGAAGCTACCCGGCAACGGGACCTGCTGAAGGCACGGCTGCGCGAGATCCGGCTGGCCCCTCACGCACAAGCCTACGTGGTGTCCTATCCACATGTAGTGTATTTGCTCACAGTTGTCGCGGAAGATAGCCCGGCGACCATCGCCGTGCTGCCGGTGCTGGCCCATCTGGCGGCCATGTGCCCCCGGCTCACCCTGCGCGTGCTGGAGCGCGAGGCGGCAGCCGGCTCGCTGGCGACGCTGCTGGGGGAGCAGGCGGCAACCATCCGCCTGGATGATGCCCATCTGCCGCTGCTTCTCGCCTTTGACCAGGCATGGCAGTGTCACGGCTCCTGGGGGCCTCACCCGCGGGCCATTGAGCCGTATCTGGCGAAATGGCAGGCCGGCCAGCCTGAAATGGGAACGCCGGAGACCGGCCTGCGGGAACCGCCGGTCCATGAAATGCGTTTGTGGTACAACAGCGGGCTGAACCAAGCCTGTGCGCAGGAGGTCTGCGCGCTGCTCGCCGGTATCCATGACCGGCTCAAGGAAGCGGCTCCGCCACAAGCGCAACAACCGGACGACACTGCCGAAGGATAGAGCAAACGAAGCGTAGAGCAACAGTGTGTTCTAGCCACTTTCATTGCCTCCAGACCCGTGCTACAATGAGGGAGGGGCCGCTGGCCCCATGTTCGCTTTGAAACGAAGGCGCTGCGCAGGCTGAACGTAGCGCCTTCGGAGGATGCACCGCTGAACCGTTGAAGGTTGTTTCGACATGCGGTGCAGACCGGCAGATAGGGTGGTGAGACTGTGATCAGGCGACCGGCCCTGCTGGGTCTGGTGGAGACATTTCATTGGCCGCGGCGTCCGGTGGGCCGGCGTGTTTGGTTTGCGGCGTTGGGTGTGGTTGTGGGCTGTCTGCTGCTGGCGACTGTCGCCGGGCCACTCCGGGCCGCCATCGAGCTGGCCTATTACCGGGCGACCTCGACCGAGAGCGCCGTTCTATTGGAATGGGCGACGGTGCGTGAGTTCAACGTCGCCGGGTTCGAGATCCTCTGCAAACGGGCCAGCGAACCCGACACCTCGTACCACCCCATCGGCTCGCGCATCGCCACCGGCGGGCCGGACCAGGGCGCCGTCTATACTTTCAACGTCACCAGCGGCCTGGCCTATGGCGAGGCGTACTGCTTCCGGCTGCGAGAGATCACCACCGACGCCACCCCCGGTGAGCAGTTTGACCTATGCGGCTATGGCCCCGGCGTTGCGCCCGCAGCCGACCAGCTTTCCGCCGGTGCAACCTTGACGCCAACCGTGATCATTATCCAGGCGCCGCCTGAGCTTGGCCCGGTGCCGACGTTGGTCACGCCAGGGGTGATTTTGCCGGGCATGACCGATACGCCAACGCCTACCCCGTTCAGCCAATTCCAAAGCCCCTTGCCCGGCGTCCCCTTCACGCCGACGCCGACCGCAACCCCGACGGTCCTTGCACAGCAGCAACAATTCTTCTCGCCGCTGGAGACGCCCGTCGGCGAAGCGCCTAATGCGGGCGTTGCCGGTGTGGACCAGGGTACGCCGCCCACGGTGGAGCCTGGGATGCTGCCCGCCAATCCCTTGATCCCGCCGGCAGATGCGCCTGAGCCGCCCATTAGCCCAACCGCAACCATCACGCCGGTCGGTGGCCTGGCGCTGCCGGGCGCGCCGCTGGCTGAAACGGGCGGGACCGGCGCGTTGGCGACGCCCACGCCGCTCTATGTGGTGGTGACGGCCACGCCCACCCCGGCAGAGGCGGCCGCAGCGGCGCTGCCCACCTTTACTCCCTGGCCCACCGCGACCCCGCCGCCGGCCTTCCAACTGACCAGCCTATTAGCGCCGAGCACCCAAAACCTGATGGTGATGCTGCTCTGCTTGATCTTCCTCAGCGCCACAGGGCTGGGGGCGTTGGGCTTGGTGACAAGCGTGATCTACATGCGCTCGCAAATCCACCGTGACCGCTTGCCCGGACCCGTCAATGGCCGGCGCCGATTCTAATCTGCGCACCTTCATCGCCATCGAGCTTCCCCCGGCAGTCCAGACCGCCATCGCCGAGGAGCAGGCGCGCATCCAGGCCCATCTGCGCCAGGCGGGCGCGCCTAACATCCTGCGCTGGACCGCGCCCGGCAATGTGCATCTGACCCTGCGCTTCCTGGGCGATACCACCCCAACACAGCGCCGTCACATCATCGCGGGCTTACAGCGCGCAGCCCCTGCCTGGCCGGTAGTCGCGCTCGCCGTGGGTGGGCTGGGCTGCTTTCCCAACCTGCGCGCGCTCCGGGTGGTCTGGTTAGGGCTTGAGGGCGAGCGGGCTGCGCTGGACGCAATTCAGGCGCAGGTGGAGGCGCTGGTGCAGGAGGCGGGCTTCCCCGCCGAAGAACGCTCCTTTTCGCCCCATCTGACCGTGGCGCGGGTGCGCAAAGAGGCCTCTCGCGCCGAGGTACAGAGGACAGGCCAGGCGCTGGCGGCATACATTGCCCAACGCCCCACATCCCTGCTGGCCGGTCCCTTCTCCGTAGACCACCTCGTCTACTTCCGCAGCGACCTGCGACCCAGCGGCTCGCTCTACACGCCCCTCGCGACGGTGCAGATCGGCGGCGCTACGCCACAGCCGCCGGCAACCCCACCTCGATAGTCCATTCGCTTTATCTCCCCATTGCCAGGGGTTCCCAACCCTTTGTAGCCGTGGCGGCGCAACTGCCATCCAGCACCGAATGCCACGGCCATCCTAGCCAGATGGCTAGGGGCACAACTAGTCATGTACAGGGTGTTGCCCTGCCCTCGCCATGGCAGACTGGTAAAGTGTAACGGCCGTTATGGGTGAGTCACCCTCGCTCACCCATAACGGCTTGGCCATAAAGTTCCACAAAGGGCGGCGGGTGGTGAGCTCGCCGCCCTTTGTGTTTTTCATCAGCGGTCAGCTTTCAGCCAGCTCAAGTGTGAGCAATCGGCAAGGGTAAAGGAGGGGGCTTTATGACAAAGGTGATGAAAAGACCTCGAGAAGTTCAGTGGCTGCAACGCCAAACCGGGCGGTGGATAGGCTCGCTCTTGGCCGTTGCGGCGG
>DATLZJ010000177.1:0-11068 GCA_035574055.1 Caldilineaceae bacterium | reverse complement strand
GCGCACAACCGGCGCTTTGTCCTGTTGCACCAGCGCCACGGTCAGGCCATTCTCCAGCGTGAAGGTGGTGAAGGGCGGCACTTCGACCGCGCCGGCAGGCAGGGCCGCGGGCGCTTGTGTGCGGCTCACGATCCCCTCCGGCAGACCGGCCAGCGGGTCAATCTCCACAACCTGCTGAACGGCCACGCCCGGATGGGTGACTGGCACAGCCTGGCCCTCCTTGAAGACGCTGATCACGCTCAACGGGCGATCACAGAGATACTTCTTGGCCGCGGCCTGCACCTCTTCCACCGTCACTGCCTGTAGGCGCTCGATGTCGCTCTGCAAGAAATCGGGCGTGCCAAAGGAAAAGGTGTAGAACTGCAACTGCTCGGCCGTATTGCCGACGGTCGCATAGTAGTCATTGACGATATCCACGATCAACTGGTTCTTGGCGCGCGCCAGCTCTGCCTCGGTAACGCCGTCGCTGACGATCTTGTACATCTCCCCGCGGGTCAGCGTCAGGGCTGGGTCCAGGTCTTCCGGCTGCTCGACATAAATCTCAAACTGGAAGGTGAAGGCGCCCAGGGTAGCCGGGTCGATCCAGGCATAGACAAAGGGCACCAAGCCGGTTTGGACCAGGTTACGCTCCAGGCGACTGCTGTCGCCTGTGCCGAGGATGGTCGCCAGCAGCGCCGCGGCGGGGAAGTCCGGATCTGCCGGTTTGGGGCCGACGATCATGCCGATGGCCAGGGGCTGCTCGGCCAGCGGGTCAATCATCACTTCTTCATAGCCGATATGACAGCCGGTGGCTTCGTCGGTGCGCAGGACAGGGAACTCGGCGGGCATGGGATATTGCGCCAGGATCGGCGTCAGCGAGTCGCCCGCCGGAATATCGCCGAAGTAGGCTTCCACCAGCGCCTTGGTCACCGGCAGGTCAATATCGCCCACAATGGTGAGGGTGGCATTGTTGGGGACATAGTAACGCGCATGGAAGGCGATCACCTCGTCCAGCGTTGCCGCCTCGAGGTCTTCCTTGCTGCCGATGACAAAGCGGTCATAGGGCGGATAGCCCAAGAAAGGCAGCGCATAGCTGCGGCGGTAGGGGACCCCATAGGCCGAGTTGTAAAGCCGCTGATTCAGCTCCTCGATCACCACATGGCGCTCGGTGTCAAAGCTCTCCTGGTTCACCACCAGCGACGCCATGCGGTCGCTTTCGAGCCAGAGCATGAGGGGCAACTGGTTGGCCGGCACGGTGGCGTAGTAGGCTGTGCGGTCAAAGTCGGTATAGGCGTTGAAAGAGGTAGGGTCAGCGCCGATCTTGGCAAGATAAGCGCCAAACTGGCGGTCCGGCACATTGGCAGAGCCATGAAACATCATATGCTCAAAGAGATGGGCAAAGCCGGAGCGCCCAACCGGGTCGTGGGCCGCGCCGACCCAGTAGGTGACATTGACCGCGACGACCGGCGCCGAATCATCTTGAGCCAAGATGACGCGCAGCCCATTGCGCAGGGTGTAGTCTTCAATCGGCAAGCGGTAGCGGCTGATGTCGAGGGGGGCAGCTTCCTCCGGGGGCGCGGGCTGGGCGGGCGCTGCGGCTCGCGCCGGCCCACCGGGCAGCAGGGCCGTCACAACCAACAGCAGGACGAGCATTTGTTTCCAGAGACGTAGGGAAAGTGCGGAGAGCGGCGCGGCATTGGAGAGATGCATGGGTGTTTCCTCTGATGGTGACGGCTCAGGCGGTCGTGCTCGAAATTTTGATTGAACGTGTAAATGGGTGGAAGATGGACGAGCGCTATTGTCAGAGGAAATAACGGGGGCTGCGCCGGAAGGGAGACCGCCTTTCGGTTGCTTGGTTATCTCGACGAATAGCAGCCTGCGGTGTGTACAATACCAAGGACCGCCAAGGAATGACAAATTCCATATGGTTGTTCGATATATTTGTTCAATGTTGTTGCATAAGCGCCCGCAGCAGGCGTGTGCTGCGCGGGCCGTGGGCGGTGAAGGTGATCGTGCGGGCGTCCGGGTCCGGCCCGTTGTGGCGTAGCTCGACCAGAAGCAAGTCGCTGGGCAGGAGCGTCTGCACGCGCTCGGCCCATTCGATCAGGACAACGCTGCCCTCCGGCGCGTCGCCGGCGCCGTCCTCCGCTGCGCCGGCCAGAATCTCCTCCAGCCCAAAGGTAGCGGCTTCGCGCACCGCATCCGCCGGGTCGTCGCCCAAACGATAGGCGTCCACATGGACCAGCCGCAGGCCGCGCGCCCCCTCGTACTCGGCGACCAAGGTAAAGGTGGGGCTGGTAACTCGCGCGGCAATGCCCAAGCCTTCGGCAATGCCCTGGGCCAGGGTGGTCTTGCCCGCGCCTAGCTCCCCGCGCAGCGCGATGACCTGGCCGGTCTCGACGGCTGCGCCGATCTGGCGGCCCAGGGCGCGGGTGGCTTCTGGGCTATCGCTATACAGGGTGAGCGGTTCAATAGGATTAGGCATGGTTCATTAGGTAGGCGGATCAGACAGGGGCCGGCGAAAGCAGCTCGGCGATCTGGGCGCGGTACTGGTCGGCCAGCTCAGCCGCGCGCGCTTCGCTTTCGCCCTCGGCGATGATGGTAAAGAAGGGCAGCTCCGGGTCAGGCGCAATGTGTACCCACTCCTGGCCGGAGAGCGTGATCTTGATGCCCTCCACCGAGTCTGCCGCGTGCTCGGAGCGGTCCTCGCTGCGCACGCCATATTGCTCGTTGAAGTAGCGCATCACCCGGCCCTTGGCCTCGGTGGGACACTCCGCCCGTATCTTCACCAGGTGGAAGGCAGGCAGATAATTGACCACCTCGCTCACCCGCATCTTGTACTTTGCCAGGAACTCCAACAGCTTGGCGACGGCTATCATCCCATCCACCACCGGTTGAAATTCCGGAAAGATGAAGCTGCCGTTGCCGTCGGCGGCCAGCAGAATATTTGGCATCGCCGCCGCCTGCATCAAGCTTTGTAAGTTGTCGCTGATGCGTATCAGCCGGCCTTGCCGCCAGCCGGCAATCGTATCAAAGGCAGTGGGCATGGTGATGGGCACGACGGCAGTTCCACCGGAGCGGACTTGCAGCGCCAGCTCCAGCATCAGCGCCGCGGCGGTCATGTCGTCTAGGATTTGGCCGCGGTCATCCACCAGGAAAATCTTCTCGCCGCCCACATCCAACTGGATGCCCAAGTCGGCCTCCAGCGCCGCCACAATCTTGGCGACCCGCGCCAGGTTGGCCTCGAACTCGTACTGAAGCATGGCGAGCTTGGTCTCGTCCATGCGTGCGTTGAGGGGCACCACATCCACACCCAGACGATTGAGAATGCGCGAAAAGGTGTCGCCGGCCAGGCCATGTGAATAATCAATCACGATGCGCAGCCGGGCGGCGCGTATCGCCTCAACGTCCAGGTGGGCCAAGAAGTCTTCAATATACAGCTCTTCGATCCGTTCCGGATACTCGATCAGGCCGATCTCGTCCAGATAGGCGCGGCGAAAGTCTTCGCGGAAGTAGACCTGCTCCACCCGGCGTTCGGCCTTCTTCGAGAGGTTCATGCCTTGGGTGTCAATAAAGCGAATATCCACGACCCGCTGGTCAAAGGGACTCAGGCGGACATGGATGCCGGCGGAGGTATTGGGCTGGTTGCGCACAAAATGGCGCAGCACCGGGATCGGGATGGTGCCCGTGTCCAGCACGTTGATGCCGGTGCCGGGGATGCCGCTGATCAAGGCGCGTTTGAGCACGCGCGATGAGCGATGGCTGTCGCGGTTGATGGCAATGTAACTGCCTTTGGGCAGCGTAGCGCCCAGCGCGGCGCCCAGCTTGGCCGCAAACTCCGGCGTCAGGTCTACATTGACCACGCCGGTGACGCCATGACGGCCAAAGAGCACGCGACGCCCCTGGCTGCCCCAAATGATGCTGTCTTTGACCGTCGCCCCCGGCTCGATCTCCTTGCGCGGCCAGAGTTTGACATCGGCGTGGATAATGCACCCTTCCCCCAAGACGCAGTTGTCGCTGATCACCGCGCCCTCGAAGACCACGGCCTTCGCTTTGATGCTGCATTGGCGGGTGATGATCGCGCCGCGCAGCTCGCAATTCTCGCCGACATAGTTGTTGCGCCAGAGGATGCTACGCTCGATGCGGGTATAGGCGTCAATGATGGTGTAGTCGCGGATCACACAAGGACCGTAGATGGTGACATCGCCCTTGATCTTGACGCCATTGCCCAGGTAAATGGGGCCAAAGAGCTGGGCGCTGGGCGCGATCTCCACATCTTCGCCGACCCAGATGCCGCCGCCGATGTGCCGGCCCGCCGGCTCGGCCAACCTGATCCGGCCATAGAGCAGGTCCGCGTTGGCCTGGCGATACTCCTCGATATTGCCGACATCACACCAATACCCCTCGGCCACATAGCCAAAGAGGGGCATCCGCTCGGCCAGCATTCGCGGGAAGAGGTCGTTGGCAAAGTCATAGGCCGTGTCGGCGGGGATCAGGTCCAGCACCGACGGCTCCAGCACATAGATGCCGGTGTTGACCGTGTCGGAGATGATCTCGCCCCAGCTTGGCTTTTCCTGAAACCGGGTGATATGCCCCTCTGGATCGGTCACGATCACGCCGTATTCCAGCGGGTTGTGAACGCGCGTCAGCGTGAGTGTGGCCTGCGCGCCCCGCGTCTTGTGAACCTGGACGACATGGGTCAGGTCAATATCGGTCAGGGCGTCGGCGCTCATGACCAGGAAGGTATCGTCCAAATAGGCGGCGGCGTTCTTGACGCCCCCGGCGGTGCCGAGGGGCAGGTCCTCGACCACATAGGTCAGCTGGAGACCGAGGTTTTTGCCATCGCCAAAGAAATCCTCGATGGCGGCGGCCATATAGCGCACGGTGACAATCACTTCCTCAATGCCATGACTCTTGAGCAGGTCCAGGGCATGGGCCATGACGGCCTTGTTGACGATCGGCACCAGCGGTTTGGGCCGCCCTACGGTCAGCGGGCGCAGCCGAGAGCCTTCGCCGCCTGCCATTAGCACAGCTTTCACGCGTCCTCCTTTGTGAACGGCCCAATGCTCGCGTGCGGAATCGGTGATCCTGCTTTCATTCCTGCGGCTGCGCCCTGGTTGCGCCGGCCAGAGCGCGCTGAGTTCAGGGGATACGGCTACACCCATTGTCTGGGGTTAGCCGGTTGGAGATCGGTCAACGCCGGTCAGATAGGCGGCCAGGGATAGTTACGCCGATGGGAGGAGGGCGTTGGGAAGGTTGCACTCCGGAGCAGGCTGCGGACGCGCGCCAGCAGTGCGGCGCGTTCTGCCGGGTTGAGGAGGTGACAGAGGACGCGCGCCAACTCGCTTTGCTCGTCCTCCAAATCATGGGCTAATCTCTCCAAATCCGCCGCCAGCTCGTCGTCAATCGGCTCGCCGCTAAACTCCCAGATGACGGTGCGGAGCTTATATTCCGTGTGAAAGCAGACGCCGTGGTCAATGGCCCATAACCGGCGGTCCAGACCGACCAGACAGTGGCCGCTCTTGCGGTCGGCGTTGTTGATCACAAAATCGAACAGAGCCAGCCGGCGCAAGGCCGGCGCAAAGCGAGCATCCTCTTGGACCGTAAAGTAATGCTCGTTATCCTCGTTGGCGATGTAGAACTGGACGCTGCCCAGCCCGCGCGAGCCTTCGCGCAGCACCGTAGGCGGCACCAAATTCCAACCCAGGCTGTGGCTGATGTGGTAGGCCGCGGTCTCGCGCAGGCAGAGGCTGCCCCACTCAAAGTCCCACAGGGGACTTTCGCCGCGCCGGGGCTTATAGACGGCGGGTAAGGTTAGCTCCTCGTCGCTGATGGTCACCAGAAAGCTGTGATTGGAGCTGTAGGGCAGCAGACCCTGCTCGGTCATCTTGCCCTTGGTCAGCGCCTTGACGACTTGGGCCTCGGTCAGTTGAATGGGCGCCTCGTCGGCTTCCTGATCGTTGGTCATGGCGTTAGAACATGATCACGCTAAAAATGGTTCCGCTAGGATTGATCTGCTCAGGATTCGTCCGGTTAGGAATCATAGGGTTAGAGGGAGGCCGCGTTAGAAAATGATCGGCGTTGCCTGGCCGTCGGAGCGGGGGCAGAAGTGCCCTTCCCGATCAATGGGCCGGCCACAGAGGGGGCAGGTGGGCCGCCCCCTGGCGATGACTTCGAGCGCGTGCTCGCTTAAGCTCCGCATCTGCTCACGGGTGGCGACAAAGCGCACGGCGGGCACCTCGTCGCTTTCTGGGTCAACGATGTTACCTGCCTCGTTGATGACCAGCGCCTTGGCGATCACCCAAATGCGGTCTTCCGTCGCATCATAGCCGATGATCAACTGGCCGACCCGGAAGAGGGGTTCCACCGGGCTTTCGGGGAATAGGGCCTTTTTCTTGACAGAGACCGGCGGCAGGTCCGGATATTTCTCTTCCAGTTCTTCCAGCAATTGCAGCACGCTGACGGCCAGGTTTGCCACTTCCTGCTTTTCCAGCACCAGGCTCACCAGTTCGCCGCCGCTTCGCGCTTGCAGGAAGAAGGTGCGTTTGCCCGGCTCGCCGATGGCATCGGCAATAATATGTTGAACTGGATTGAGGTCGTAGGCAAAGTTCACCATAGTTGCCTTTTCTTGTCCCTACAGGTTTCCCCAATACTGCTCTCCCCAATAGCGGCAAACCTGCACGTCGCTGGTGCGCGTACAGGCGACTGACCGTTCAACCGGCGGCGCGCGCCGCTGCCGGCGCTGCGGTGGGTTGCTCGGCGGCGATCTGAGCGGCGCTCTTTGGCTCGCCTGGCGTCTCTTCGCCGGTCTCTTCCTCTTGCTTCCACTCAAATGTAGGCAACTCGGCCAGGTAGTTCATGAACAAGACCATGGGCCGGCTGTCATAAAAGGCTAGCGCGCTGATGGATGCGGTGGCGACGGCGATGCGCTGGAACAGGTCAATCGGCACCCCCAGGTAATGGGCCAGCGCCGTGCGGATCACATCACCGTGGCTAAAGACCGCAACCAACTGGTTTGGGTGCGCCTGGCGAATGCGCTCCAATGTCCAGACGGCACGCGCCTGCACATGGTGCAGCGTTTCGCCGCCTGGAAAGCAAAAACTGCTCGGATGGTGTTGGACCAACTGCCATTCCGGGGTTTTGGCTAACTCTTTGAGGTCGCCGCCCTGCCACTCCCCATAGTCAACTTCCATGACCCCCGGCTCGCTGATCACCGGCAGGCCCAACGCCGCCGCCACCGGCTCGGCCGTCTGGAGACAGCGTTCCAGCGGGCTGGAATAGATGGCGCTGATCGGCTGGTTCGCTAGTTGTTTTACCAGACCCGCCGCCTGTTCTTGTCCTCGCTCGTTCAGGTGAACCCCAGGGGTGCGGCCGGCCAGGCGGCGACTCTTTACCCACTCATTCTCGCCATGCCGGATCAGCAGCAAATAGGTTGTCGAAGACTTCATCCTCCGTGTCCAAACTCCAGGCTGTCAGGCGATGCTATGAAAACAGTTCAATAAAAGCCATTCTATCAGGTGCTATGTTATAATCTGGTTCAGCATAGCACGAGGCCTCATTCACCGGAAGTGGAGCATCTTACCGTCTAGGCGACCCGGCCTGTCCCCTGTAGCTTGATGAATGGCTCGGCCTCAGTGTAGCACAATTTGCCGATTTTTACCTGCCTTGTTTTATATGCCGCAATCCGTTTGGCCTCATCCTTGCCGGCGCGTCTCCGGCTGGCGCGGCGTCCTTGTGACGCTGGCGATCGCGGCGACCCTGCTGGCCGGGCTGGCGACGCTGGGGGCTTGCAGCCGGCGTACCGCCCAAGCGAATGACCCCTATGCCCCCTACCGCCCGGCCGTCAAAAGCGAATTCCAGAGCGACTTTGACCGTCTCGACGGCGCCCCCCGCTACGCATTGGATGTGACGCTGGACCCTAGCGGCGATCTGCTGACCGGCACCGCCGAGGTGCTGGTGACCAATACCAGCCCCGACCCCTGGAAGTTCCTGGTCTTTCGCCTCTACCCGGCCCTAAGCCAATATGGCGGCGAGATGCGGATTCTGTCGGTGCTGGTGGACGCGCAGCCGGCGACCTTTGTCTACGAGGCCGACAATACAGCCATTCGCCTGGATTTGCCCGCCTCGCTGCCGGCGGGGCGCAACCTGACCGCCAAACTGACGTGGCGGCTGACGATCCCCCGCTGGTCCGATAACCCAGCCCTCTACGCGCTCTTCGGCCACAGCCAGCAAATGTTGAGCCTGCCCCTCTTCTACCCTGCGCTGGCGATCTACCAACCCGGCCCCACGCTCGGCTCCGGTCACTGGTGGCAGGAGATGGGGTCGGTGCGGGGAGATGCCGCCTTCAACCTGACCTCGCTCTTTGTCGTTACCGCAACCTTACCCAGCGAGCAGGTGCCTGTCGCCAGCGGGACGCTGGTCGGCTCCCAGGTCTTGAGTGACAGCCGCTTTACTCGCCACGTTTGGGTGGCCGGGCCGGTGCGCGAGTTTGTGCTGCACATGAGTCCGGTCTTTAGCTCGGCCTCGCTCGAAGCCTTTGGCACACGGGTGGTGAGCTACTGGCTGCCGGGCCATGAGGCCGCAGGGCGGGCCGCGCTGCAATATGCGGTGGCTGCGCTGCGCGCCTATAGCGACTACTTTGGCGAATACCCCTTCCGCGACATGCGGGTGGCGCCGGCGCCGCTTACCTACCGAGGGATGGAGTATCCACAGGTGACGCTGTTGGGCGTGGAGCTATATGACCGCTTCCGCAGCAATCTGGAGATTCTGGTGGCCCACGAAGTCGCCCATCAGTGGTGGTATCAGATCGTCCACAACGATCCCATCGCCTACCCCTGGCTGGATGAGGCCATTGCCGAGTATTCGGTCAAGCTCTACTATGAGATGCTGCATGGAGTACGCAGCGCCGACCTGCTGGCCCGGCAGCGCTGGCAAACGCCGGTGAACCTGCTGGCCGAGCGCAGCGGCGATCTGCCCATCGGCCAGCCGGTGGACAGCTACGAGACCGGCGCCCAATATGAGACGGTGGTCTACGCCAAGGGGGCGCTCTTCTATGGCCGGCTGCGCGAGGTCTTGGGAGACCGCGGCTTTCGCCGTTTGCTGCGCGATTACCTAGAGCGCCACCGCTACCAGATCGTAGACCCAGCTTCCTGGCAGGCTATGCTGGACGAGCTACACCATCCGGAGCTAGACGCGCTCTACCAGGAATGGGTCGCGCCCCTCCCCACACCGGCGGTGCGTGAGACGTTGCTCGAGCGCTAAAGAATTTTCTGCAAGAAGGCCTTGGTTCGCTCGTGTTGGGGCGCGTTGAAGAAGTGATCGGGGGGGCCGGTCTCGACGATCTCACCGGCATCCATAAAGACGATGCGGTCGGCGATCTCGCGGGCAAAGCCCATCTCATGGGTGACGACGATCATCGTCATGCCCGAATAGGCCAGCGCCTGGATCGCGTCCAGCACTTCCTTAATCATCTCCGGGTCCAGCGCCGAAGTCGGCTCGTCGAAGAGCATGATCTTGGGCTGCATTGCCAGCGCGCGGGCGATCGCCACGCGTTGCTGTTGGCCGCCCGAAAGCTGGGCCGGGTACTTATGCGCTTGCTCTGGAATGTCCATCTGCTCCAGCAGCTTCATCGCCAACGCTTCGGCTTCAGCCTTCTTGCGCTTGCGGACATGAATGGGCGCAAGCATGATGTTTTGGAGCACCGTCAGATGGGGAAAGAGGTTGAACTGCTGGAAGACCATGCCGGTCTCCATGCGGACTGCCTCGATGTTGCGGATATCGCGGGTGAGCGGGATGCCGTCCACGATGATCTCGCCGCTCTGATGCTCTTCCAGCCGGTTGATGCAGCGGATCAGGGTGGACTTGCCTGAGCCGGACGGGCCGATGATCACGACCACTTCCCGGCGCTTGACGTT
This sequence comes from Caldilineaceae bacterium, assembly GCA_035574055.1. GTDB lineage: Bacteria > Chloroflexota > Anaerolineae > Caldilineales > Caldilineaceae > QEUY01. The sequence continues at coordinate 1,175 of DATLZJ010000177.1, read as the reverse complement.
GAGATTGACATTGCGCAGCGCCTGGAATGAGCCGAACCATTTATTCACATTCCGACAAATGATGATATCGGTATCCTCTGCTTGACCCGTCACCTGCTACTCCTTGAGCCGAACTGAAGCACAATCCTAGTATTGGTACCATAGGTATAATAGGCTGTCAAAAACGGCGCCAATAACAAGTCCGAGGAAACCCCAGGCGTTTGGCCTTTGCATGGCATGTAGGCTATAATCCGCAGCAGTCTAGAGTGAGGGAGCGTGACGGAGACCTCGATATGTCATCTGAACTGGTGAACACCATCGCCACCGTCGTCGGCGTGATTGTCGCCGTGATGGGGGCGTTTCTTTTTGCCTTTTGGATCGCGATGGGCATTTGGACCTTTAATGACATCCGCTCGCGCACGCGCGACTGGTTGGCGATCCTGCTGGCCTGTGTCCTGGTTCTGATCTTTCCGATTGTGGGCTGGGTGCTTTATCTGATGATCCGGCCCAAAGAGACTCTGGCCGAGGTCTACGACCGCGCGCTGGAGGAAGAGGCGCTGCTGCGCGAGATCGAAGAGACGCTGGCCTGCCCCTCCTGTGGGGTGCCGGCCAAAGAGAACTGGGTCTACTGCCCCAACTGCCATAACCAGCTTCAACATACCTGCCCAAGCTGTGGCAATTTGGTCCGCAACGAGTGGGAGATCTGTGTCTACTGCGGCGCAAGCCAGCAAGCCGCGCCGGCCGCGCGGCGCTTTGGCGCGGGTGCGCCGCTTCGTCCGGCCAATCCACTGGAGACGCCCGTCGCCGAGGGCGAGGAGACGCTGCCCTACCGCCCGGTGCGGGTGGCGAAGTAGCGGCGTCTCCGGCTGGGGGCTATCCCCAGTTACAAGTTTCCCAGTTACAAGTTTCCCGGTTACAAGTTGAGGTCTTCCGGCCGATCCAGGTCACGCAGCCAGGCCGGGTCTACGGCCAGCGTCTTCACCGCTTCCGGGTAGCGGCGCAGCACGGCTCGCCCGCCCACATCCCCTTCGACCTTGTACAACTCCGGCCAAAGCGCACGGTCAAAGAGTGCAGGCGCGCCGCGCAGCTCGCCCTCAACCTGTGGCGCGACCATCCTCGCTCCCTCGCGCCACAGGCGGGCCATGCGCCGCAAGAGCGCTGGCGGCAGAAAGGGCTGATCCACCGGCAGGAAGATC
>DATLZJ010000176.1:0-2016 GCA_035574055.1 Caldilineaceae bacterium | reverse complement strand
CCCGCGCGCGCCGCCGCGGCCTGGCTGACAGCCTCCAGCGAGCGCCTCGCCCTAGACTGGAAGGCGCTCGCCCCGCCGCGCGTCAGCGCCGTCAAATGGCTGCGGGCCAGCGCCTCCAGCGTCACCGAATGGGTCAGTGGCAGGCTCCCCGCCCGGCTGCGCGCCTGATTGGCCTGAGCGATCACCTCGCGCGGGTAGCGGCTGCGGTCACGGGTCAACGAAGGGTCGGGCGTGGCAAAGACATGGGTCCAGTAATGGCGGTAGGCGTCGTCAGGGGTGAAGGCATAGCCTGCGCCGATCTCGCGAAGCTCACCGTTCAGGATGTTGGCGCGGTGGCCGGCGCTGTCCATCCAGCCTGCCACGACCTCGCCGGGGGTGGTCTGGCCGCGGGCAATATTCTCGGCAGTCATGACGGACAGATAGCCCGCCGCGGCCACGCGGCCGGCGACATCGTTGCCCTGGGGGTCCACATGGTCGTAAAAGCCACGCGCGGCCATGGCCTGGCTGTGGCTCAACGCCACCTCAGCCAGGGTTCGATTCTCGGCCAGCCGCGCCAGCCCCCGCCGCTCTCGTTCCCGGTTGACCAGCTCAATGGACTGCCGGGCAAACCACGCACCCATCCCTTCCGCCATTCAACCCCCTTTTCTGGACCTTAGCGTTCTTTGCGTTCTTTGCGGTTGAATTCTCTGTGATTTCTCTCTATTCCTGCCAGAGACAGAGCCTTTCTACATACTCTGCCGAGCCGTCGCGCAGCCAGCCGTCGAGCTGGGCGATCTCTTTGAGCTGCTGGCCGCGCGGGCGGGGCACGACCAGGAAACGGCAGTCCAGCCCCGGCAGCGCGGTCATATCACCCCAGAGCTTCTCAAACTGCGCCACCGGATAGATGTCCTCCTGGCCCTTGCCCCAGCGTTTTTTCACATCCTTCAGCGTGATATAGGTAGGCATGCGCGCTGCCAGCCGGCGCACGGCGGCCGCCACCTTGGCCTCGTGGTCCAGGTCGGCGCGCGTCAGCCCAAAGACCGCCAGCAGCCGGTCAATCTCGAGCCAACATGTGCCGGTGTTGTAATAGGAGAGGCGAAACTCGATCTCCTCCCTCGGCAGCGCCAGCCCTTCCACCAGGCGGAGCGCGCCGTCCACGCGCGCCAGCCCGCCGCCGCGGTCGTCAATGCGCCGGGTAATGACCTCGCTCGTCCAGGTCGCGCCGCTCTGGATGTGATGGCCCAGCACCACCGGGTCCACATCGGCCCCCAGCGTATCCACATTATGCACCATCAGATAGCGGAGCTGGGGCCGCTCGGCCAGCAGCCGGGCCAGCACGCCGTTGCGCAACAGATTGGGCACCTCGAACCAGTGGCCGACCGGATGGAGACACTGGAGCGGTACATTGTCGGTGTAGTCGCTGCCTTCGCCCATCTGCTGCGCCCAGCCGATGAGCGCCGCGTGCAGCGAATCCTGCACCTTCTGGGCCTGCTCGTCCAGTAGCTGCTGGGGCATCTCCTCCCAGGCGAAGCGCAGGTCGCGCGTCATGGGCACCATGCGCAGGCCGATGGAGCGCCCCGGCGACAGGTAGAGCGGGCCGGAATAGCCGTATTGATCCGTCGCGGCCAAGGTGGCCGCGATGGGGTCATGGGTCAAATAGCTGGTGGTGATGACGTGGGGCAGCGGCGCGCCCGCCCGCCGGCTGCTGCGCCGGCTCTTGGCTAGATGCACCTCCAGGAAAGAGCGATGCTTCCCGCCTAGCCGGGCGAAGGGATGGAGCGCCTTGACCACACCGGCGCCCTGAGTCCAGCGGCTGCCTGCGCCGCCGGCCAGCGTCACCACTGCCACCTGGCCGGCGGCCAGCGCGCTTGCGCCCAGGCGACGCAGCGCCGCATAGCGAGGGCTGTCCAGCCCCCGGCTCAGGTCTACCACCTGGTCCGGCGTCACATCCTCGATCTGGCTGCTCACCGGCAGGCGGTTTTGGGCCAGCCCGATGCGCCCGCTGCGCATATCGGCGCGGATTTGCTCATGCTGCAC